>JBGTDE010000001.1:0-2919 GCA_041748475.1 Rubrobacteraceae bacterium
AGACCGACGACGAGCTGTACGCTCAAAGGCAGTAGTGGAGAGACCCGGATCATCAGAATTGCCCCGGCGGCTACCAGCGTCGCCGAGTGCAGTAGGGACGAGACGGGTGTAGGACCGACCATCGCGTCCTGTAGCCAGCCGTGAAGGGGTACCTGCGCGGACTTCCCCGCAGCTGCCACGAGTAGTAAGAGGCCGGCGACGATGGCCGCCGTACCACCGGCTTCGAGGGTTCGGGAGACCTCACTCGTGCCTGTCTGTGAGATCAAGACAAAGATAGCCACGTAGAGCCCGAGGTCTGCGGTGCGGGTGTAGAGAAAGGCGCGGGTCGCGGCCGAAGGAACCTCATCCCTCTCGTACCAGAAGCCGATCAGGAGGTACGATGACACCCCGATCAACTCCCACGAAGCCAGCAACAGCACCCAATCTCCCGCGAGCGTGAGCGTTTGCATGGCCGCCACGAAGAACGACATCCCCGCGAAGAATCGAGCCTTGCTCTCTTCGCTCTCCATATAGCCGACTGCGTAGACCATCACCAGGAAGCCGACCGTCGCTACGACCACGGAGAGCAGGGCGGTGAGTGGATCTGCCACGAGCCGCAGCGGCAGGCCCGGCAACCCCGGTAGTTCCGCCGCGTAACGCGCTCCGCCAGCCACGCTGAAGAGAGCAGCTAGCGCTCCAGTGAGGCCGGCGGCTGTCCCGAGCAGAGCCAGGAGAGCCGCGCCGCGCCGGAAGACCAGGATCGCTGCGGCGGCGGAGAGTGGGCCGAGGATGGCTAGGGCTACGAAAGTCATCCGTTCAAGTCCCGCGCTTCTTCCATCTCGACCGAGCCCTTGACGCGGAAACGTCCGGTGCCGATACCGAAGCCGACCGCCATCTCAAGGGCCATCACGGTCATCACGATCAGGACGAACATCTGGCCGGAGTAGACCTCCGGGTGCAGAAAGCGCCAGAAAGCGACCAGGTTCACCATCGCCCCGCCGAGCATCACCTCGACGCCCATCATGATCATGACCAGGTTCGTCTGGCTCAAGGCTCCGTATAGACCTATCCCGAACAATACGGCCCCGACTAGGAGAGCTACGATCAGTGGCATCATTCGTTCTCTCCTTCCTGGATGGTCTGTCGGCTCTGGATCGCTATGGCGGTGGTTGCGATCATGGCGGTGAGGATCGTCACTCCGGCGGTCTCGAAGATGAGCATCGAGCGCTCCATCATCTCTATTCCAAGATCATGCACCTGTGCCTCGGGAGGTGGCGCGCCGGCTATCGGCCCCCAGTCAACCAGCAGCGCCGCGCCGACCGCTACGACTGTCCCGATGACCCCAGCCGCTATGGAGAGGTTTTTCTGATGGGTCATATCCATCCCGGAGAGGCCGCCCGGGTCCATCATGTACATGACCATGAAGACCGCCATTATCGCCATCTCGGTTGCCATCATCATGATCTGCAACACTCCGAGGAACTCCGTCTGCATCGCCAGGAACATCGCTCCTATGGCCGTCTGAGAGAAGAGCAACGCCAGAGCCGAGCGCACCATCGAGGAAGTATGGAAGACTATTACCGCGAACCAGATCGCGGCCAGACCGAAGAACGCTAGAAACACCGTCTGAAGGATCATCAAATCACCAACAAGATGACGCCTACGTAGAAGATGTTGAAGAGCGCGAGCGGGATGCCGAGCTTCCAGCACCACGCCAGGAAGTCCGCCTCGCGCACTCGCGGCACGTACCGGCCCACGACGAGCATCGCCGCTGCTACTACGAGCGTCTTAGCTGCCGTCCACGCCCACAGCGGGAGGACCGGCCCGATCCAGCCGCCCAGGTAGAAGACCGTCACCGAAGCGGCGAGCGTTATTACGAGCGCCGCCCGAGCGAGGCGCATCGCCGCGAGCCGCCAGCCGGTGTACTCGGCCATCACCCCGCCCGCGAGTTCTCCCGGCGCTGTCGCCAGATCCAGCGGCGGCAGGAAACACACCGCCATCGCCGCAACCATAAACAGTACAAAGCCTATTGGCTGGTAGATCGCGTTGATTAGCGACGCCTGCGAGGTAACTATCTCTGTCGTGAGCAGCGACTCGGCTCGCATTGCGACGGCCGTTATGGGCATCACGATGAGCATGGAGTATCCGACGAGTTGGCCGAGAAAGCGGAAGCCGCCGACCATCGCGTATGCCCCGTTGGGTCCCCATCCCGCCATGACGAGCGCCACCATCACGTAAGCCAATGCCGCGTTGACAAACAGGGCTCCTGTGGCGAGATCGGCGACGATCAGTCCTGGTGCGAGGGGCAGCACGGCGGCGGCGAAGACCGCCGAGACGAGGAGTAGGGGAGGGGCGGCTTCAAAGAAAACCCTGTCGGCCTGCCGGGGTGAGATCGACTCTCGACCCAGCAGCGCCAGCCCCGACCGCGCCGGTCCCGCGAAGCTCATCCGCCCCGTGGAGACCCAGCTCTCAAGGACGGCCACGAGGTACGCTCCGGCAAGCAGCGCCAGGGAGACTACGAGCGTGCTCATTCGGCTCCTCCTGCGCCTATCTCCCACGGTGAGAGGTCCAGCGACGCCACCCCGACGAGGGCATCGGCCAACTCCCGTTGTTCGGTCACGGCGCTCACCAGCGCGATGTTTATCGTCGAAGGCGTTTTGAGATCCGTATCCGTTACCCGACCGTTCTCCAGCGTTACCGCGAGCGTCGCGGTCCCGCGCGGCGTCTCCACGCTGGCTGCTCCTCTTCCGGAAATGTTGTCCGCGAGGTCTATGCCCAAAACGGAGACTTCGCCTGCCTCACTTACGAGCCCGAGGCTCTGTTCTACTTCCGCCAGCCGCACCCGCAGTCGCGACAGCGCGTCGCCTCCCTGCATGACGACCGGCTCAAAGTTTAGGGAGCGATATGTCGCCTCGTTCAGTCGAGCGTCGGTTGTAAAGC
>JBGTDE010000002.1:0-4424 GCA_041748475.1 Rubrobacteraceae bacterium
CCGGTCTCGCCGCTTGCGCTGGATCTTATCCACTGAAAGTCCGGGTAGGCGTTGGTGACGAACCCGAAAGAGCGGTTCGGGCCGATCAAAGCCCGATCCAGGGGCAACCGATAGACGCTATGCTCACCAGTATGCGCGTCGGTGTAAAGCATGGTGTACACGGCATTCGATGGTCCATAAGGTTCGAGCGCCGTATACCAAGAGAGACCGCTCTCGTTGGACAGCAGGTAAGGCATCTCATTGTCGGTGTTCTCGATATCCGGGACTTGGGGCACGTCCTGGCGCGTCACCCAAGCGTTCCAGATGCCGTTCTGATACGCCAGCGAATCGGCCGCTATCGTCGCCAACTCATCCGGGTAGAGTCGCTCGTCGGTGAACCTTTTGTCCTTCACGATCTCATCTCGCGAGAGGTCTTCTATCTCGCCATCGGTATGCACGACGAAGGTTCCGGCCCAGTACGGAATGGTGACCGGGAAGGAGAGCCGATACTTGAGGTAGGGGACGAGCATCAGTACTTCGCCATCGTTCACGGAGTAGTAAGGATCGGTCGGTGTCGCCCAGAAACGCTCCTGGATCAACTTCCAGCGGACGTTATCGGTGATGGACATGCCCTCGCCGTATTTGAAGGATTTGCGTAGAGTCTCCACGCCGCCCTCGCCGTCCACTACCGCGACGCCTTGCTGCTCGTAGGTGAAAACGTTGAAGCCGCCGTTTGGTACGCGGGGTGAGACGTAGCCTAGAGGGTCTCCGGGTTTGTCCTGGAACGGTTCGAAGTCTCCGAGGGCGACGCGGGGCTCGTTCGCCCGGTTTTGGGCGGCGCGCTGCGCTATCTCCAGCGGTAAGAAACGAACGCCTTCGGTGGCTGGGATCTCTTTTAGCTCCTCGGCGTTCAGGGCATCGTAGAAACGGACTTGCTTCAAAGCTTCGCCGAAAAGTAGGAAGAAGATCAAAACCGCCAGACACACGCCGCCGGTTATGGCCGCCGGTCGGAGCAACCCCCGGTATAGCAAGTAGCCAATAATTCCAGCCGCGAAAACCACCATCAGCCAGAAAAACCAGTTTGCGTAGAACCCGACAAACATGCCGTGGAAGATCGGGGACGCGAACCACAGCCCGGTCCCGAAGACGATGGCGATGAGCACAGCCGCTGGCAGCAAGTTCTGACGCAGCCATCCGGAAACCCTCTCCGACAAATTCCTAAAATAGTCGTCCGGCGACACCGATACCCCTCTTTCCGAGTTACGTTCTACCGGATACTACACCAGCGACCCCGGAATCCCCGTGAAAGCGTACCTTGAAAGGCAGTGTCGGCCCGGAGTTTAAGAAGCTGGGGTGCTTACCATCTTGTAGATCGAGATCTCAACCCCATTCTCGGAGAGTTCCGGGAGTTGATCCAGAACCTCCTTGACATGCGGCTGCCCCAGGTGCCGATCGAGATCCTCCTGGCTGTTCCAATTCTCGTAGAACAGTATCTCCGACGGGTCTTCACTGCTGCGGTGCAGGTCGTAGTTGATGCAGCCTTCCTCGTCCCGCGTCGGGGCGACGAGCCCGACCGCTGCGTCAGTCAAACGATCTTCCATCCCTGGACGAGCCTTCGACCGGGCGATCACCGTGATCCGCTCACTCTCCATAACACTTCTCCTTCTATAGACTTTCCCCATCCGCAAGCATAACCGCCCACCGAAACCCGCGCCATAAAGAACACAGTTTCCTCAACCGAGAGCATGTAAAGTACAACCATGAACGAGACGCGAAAGGCAGGAGACATTCAAGTACCGAACGGAGCTCCGACAGGCTTCGTCCCGCACGCCGTGACCCGCGAGTTCGTAACGGCGCATCCCATAGAGTGTGTCTGGAATTGGCTCAACGACCCGGCTACGTTCGTGGAGGGACAGGTCTGGCCTTACCGCGTAGAGTTTGTAGATGGCGGCTTCGAGCCCGGCGTTCTGAACGTGCATCATGGCCCGTTCCTCAACGTCGCCGGAGCCATAGGTGAAGTCCGCGGTCCCGACGAGGCTGGTGCTGACGGCTCCGCATACCGGGATCTCCCGTACTTCTACGGCTCCTACGCCCTGACCCCGCGCCTAGTTCGCCCGACGCGGCTTCAGTTCTGGGCGGAGAGTGCGACTGGTGGTACGAGGGTTCGTCTGCGACTCGACAGCCTCGTGCGTCGACCGTTCGTGAAGCCGTGGGAACTGTCCCAGCGCGTATTTTGGAGCCGGTTCCCACGATGGATGGAGTCGTCGCTTGGAGACTCCAGGGGTAGCGGAGCGTAATTTAGTCGTCGTGCGGATGTAATCCGTTCAGAGTGACCGTGACGAGCCGGCGAACCGCGTCTCTGGACGGCAGGCTACCGGCCGCCGTGAGGGCGTGTAGGCAGTAACCCGCGAGCTCGTCGGGGGCGACATCGCCCCGGATGGCACCGACCTTCGCGCCCTCGCTTAGCAGGTCTCGAATCATGTCGTTGAGCTGCTGCCGTGCTCGGGCAACGCTCTCACCTTGATGCAGGAACGCCCCAGAATCGGTGCCATGGTGCTTGCTGGACTCGTGAGAGATGAGGGCGTAGGCTTCGAGGACGGTTTCTAGTCGCTCGACAGCGTCGTCGGCTTGGTCCCGGATCTCTGCGAGATATTCGAGGTGGCCGGTGACTTGACGGCTGTGCCAGGCGACCAGGACCGCTTCAACGTCCGAGAAGTACTTGTACAACGTCGCACGACCTATGCCAGCCTCTTCCGCGATCCGCGACATCGTCACCGATAGAAGACCGTGCTCGGTCACCAGCGCCCCAGTAGTGTCCAAGATCGCCTCGCGCACCTCTCGGCGGTGCGCCTCTATCGTCTCGTTCCATAGCCGGGGCATTATTGAAGTATACATTATGGCGATATAGAGACATTTTGAATTGACATAAACACATTGTCTCGATAAACTGATGTGGTCATAAAGGATTTGATAACCGCCAACGAAAGGAGGCGCAGATGGCTGACCCGTCTTCAGACAACGGCGCACCACGCTGGGTGAAGATTCTTGGGATCATCGCGGTTGTCCTGGTTCTATTGTTCGCCATCGTACAATTCACCGGCATCGGTGGTAGCCACGGCCCCGGTCGCCATGCGTCGTCTGGCGATGTTATGGGTAAGATGTGGCCTGGCCTCGTGGAAGTCCGTGCACCGTCCGAGAGTAGTCATGGATGACCATGACGCCTTTCTTCCGCAAGTTGTCGCTCACCGCGCACGTCGTTTCTTCGGTCGGATGGCTTGGCGCGGTTGCTGCGTTCCTGGTTCTCGCCATCGCCGGCCTGACCAGCCAGGATGTACAGATGGTGCGGGCCGCCTATCTTGCTATGGAGTTGATCGCCTGGTCTGTCATCGTTCCGTTGAGTTTTGTCTCCTTTCTAACCGGTCTTGTTCAGTCACTAGGGACCAAGTGGGGATTATTCCGGCACTACTGGGTTCTGGTGAAACTTCTGACAACCGTCGTTGCCACCATCGTCTTGCTGCTTCAGATGGAGTCGATCAGCTACCTGGCGGACGTAGCGGCACAGACGACATTGTCCAATTCAGATCTCCGTGAAGCGAGGATCTCGCTCGTAGGCCACGCTGGTGGCGGACTGCTAGTGTTGATCGTGCCCATGGTTCTGTCTGTGTATAAGCCGAAAGGTATGACTCGACATGGACGGCATAAGCAGCATGAGAAGCAAAAACTCAACCAGAAGATCCCCAGCGTATAGCGGGACAAAACTCGACGATATCGTGAGCAGTCTGGACGATTGATCTACCAGTTACGTACAAGCCTGGAGTCGTCGCTTGGAAATTCGGAGGCGGCGGAGCGTAGTAGTAGGTGATGTTGGGTATAGCCATCGGGATGTCGTCTAGCACTTTGAAAGGAACGTTTTGGATATAGTTCGCATAATCGTCGCGATCATACTGCCGCCGTTGGGTGTGTTCTTGCAGGTCGGTATCGGGAAGCACTTCTGGATCAACATCGTGCTGACCATCCTGGGATTCGTTCCCGGTGTCATTCACGCTATCTGGGTTATCGTCACGAAGTAGCTTATTTCTTTGTGCCGAGGGCCAGGCCGAAGAGGTTGTCTTCGTCGGTATAAAGTTTCAGTAGGTGTAGATCCGACTCCTCGAAAATGTTCGCCGCCGAATCCGCGGTGAACTTTGTGCTGATCTCGGTTCGCATTCCCTCGCCGCTCTCGAACCTTACGGTCTCGTCGAATGTGGGGAAGCGGATCTCTTGTTCCTTTGTGGAGTCCAGCCACATTTCTATTCGGTGTTCCGCCGCGTTGTAGGTGGCTCGGTGGGCGAATTGGTTGGGGTCGAAGTCCGTGTCGAGACGGGCGTTCAGGACGTTCAGCATGTTTTTGTTGAAGCGGGCGGTGGTGCCGGAAGCGTCATCGTAGGCCGCTTCTAGGACTTTGG
>JBGTDE010000003.1:0-2376 GCA_041748475.1 Rubrobacteraceae bacterium
TTGCCCATCGAGACTCTCAGGAAGTTATATCCACCGACTTCCACTTTAGAACCTATAGAGGGGGCACCCATATCCACTCGTGAGGAGCCGTCCTCGAACAGGTTTACGTTCTTTATGCCTGCGCCGGTTGCTACGGTCAGGTCGTTGCCGTCGATCATCTCGTAGTCGCGGGCGTAGCGGGTCAGGCAGCGCAGGCCGTTGCCGCACATCTCCGAGTAGGAGCCGTCTGAGTTCAGGTAGATCATCTCGATATCCGCGACCTCCGAGCGGCCCGGGACCAGGATGCCGTCAGCCCCAATTCCAAAATGCCGGTTGCAGATTCGACGGGCAAGCTCCGGGAGATCCACGCCTTCGACCTCACCGGGATCCAAGACAATAAAATCGTTGCCGCAACCGTGCATCTTCGTGAACCTCATGGCACAGATTCTAGCCGATATACACAAGTAGAAAAGTCAAAAAACACCGTTGGAAATCCCCTGGTATTCCGTATATTTCTTCTATGGATTACGCGCACAAAATTAACCGTCGGCGAGATGCTGGACGCTACCGCAGGCGCAGGCTCGGCGCTCTGTTAGCAGCCGCCATCCTGGCATTGGCGTTTCACGCGGTGGGCGGCGCTGGCGCAGATCCAGAGCCGGTGACATACACCGTCGCGCCCGGAGATACGCTGTGGGACATAGCCGCAGCGAATACTGCCGCCTGGGACGATCCGCGACCGAAAGTCGAACTCATTCGGCAGGCCAACGATCTCTCCGGCTCGACCATCCGCCCCGGAATGCAACTCGAAGTCCCGGCAGCTTAATTTTCACTCGTCTGATCTGACAAACCATCCTCACTTTCGCGAGTCTGCTACGCTGTGGAGTGACCCGCGCTTTGGAGGTAGAGTTGGAAGGAACTGGAGAGGTTTGTCTGGCGGAGGAGGTCGAGCGCCTGCGGTGTCTCGGTCTCTCCAACGACGAGATAGCGCGGAGGATGGGAGTGGACGTTGAGTGGGTGTGGAGCCTCACCACGACGTTCGAGCCGGAAGCGTTGGAGGAATAGGGGCAGCGATGCTCGCTGCCTCTATGAGTTACTCTTCCGATCTACCACCGAGATGCTTGGCCAGGAAGTTTTCGGCGGCGGCATAGAATTTCATGCGGTTTTCGGGTCGGGCGAAGCCGTGGCCCTCGTCTTCGAAGAGTAGGTATTCGTGATCGATACCTTTCTCCTGCATAGCGGACACTATCTGTTCGGCTTCAGCTTGTTTGACGCGGGGGTCGTTCGCACCTTGAGCTATGAGCATCGGTATTTTGATGTTGTCCACGAAGAATAAGGGAGAGCGGGATTCTAGAAATTCTCGCTCCGTCTCCGGGTTGCCGACACGCTCGTGGAAGGTCGAGATCATGGGCCGCCAGTACGGTGGGATGCTCTGTATAAGGGTGACGAGGCTCGATGGACCTACGAGGTCCACAGCGCACCGGAAGAGATCTGGAGTGAACGTAGCCCCAACAAGCGCGGCATATCCGCCATAAGACCCACCCTGAATGGCGACCCGATCCGGATCCGCAAAGCCTTCTTCGACCGCCCAAGCCACCGCGTCTATAAGGTCGTCGTGCATCTTTCCGGCCCATTCCCGATCCCCGGCGTTTATGAAGTCCTTGCCGTAGCCAGTCGAACCCCGGTAATTGACCTGCAAGCACGCATACCCCCGGTTGGCGAACCATTGCGCCTCCGGATTGTAGCCCCAACTATCTCGCGCCCACGGACCGCCGTGTACGTTCAACACCATCGGTAGATTTTCTCTTTCGTCGCCTGGTGGCAAGGTTAGGTAACCCTCGATGGTCAAACCGTCGCGGGCGGCAAAGGAGATCGGCTCCATGCGGGCGAGCGTGTATTCGGCGAGGTCGGGACGAGAGTCGAAGAGGTGTTCTCCGCGCTTTGTGGCCCGGTCGTAGGAGTAGTAGGACGCGCCGCCGTCGTCGGCGGTGAAAGCAACGATCCAGTTTTCGTCCGCCCGGTCGCGGCTGGTTACGGCGAAGTCTCCGCGACTCAGGCCTTTTATCTGCTCGAAGTCTTCTTCGATGTCATCGTCCAGAACGATCCACTCGGTGCGGGCGCGTTCGATAGCCGCGGCCTGGGCCTGGTGGGTCTCGGGGTGCATGAGGACTTGCCCCACGTCGTAACGAGGGTCTTCCACGAGCGGCTCGATCCCGCCGCTGGCAAGGTTTAGAAGCACGAGTCGGGCGGCGTTGGCTTCCCGAGAGTCGAGGAGATACATGCTTTGGCCGTCTTTCGTAAATCTGGCGGGTGCGCTCGAAAGAGCATCCTCCTTGTCCCAACTCAGGAGTTTGCGCCAGTCGGAGTCTTCGCTATCTCGTAGAAGAACGTCAAAGCCGC
>JBGTDE010000004.1:0-1594 GCA_041748475.1 Rubrobacteraceae bacterium
TTCGAGGGCCGGGCGGTAGTCTTCGACGGCGCGGAAGACTACCACGAACGCATCAACGACCCCGAATTAGACCTGGACGAGTATTCGATACTCGTGATCCGGGGTACAGGCCCGCTAGGATGGCCGGGCTCCGCTGAGGTCGTGAACATGCAGCCCCCGGACGCGCTCCTAAAACGAGGCATCACCACGCTCCCGACCATCGGCGACGGTCGTCAATCCGGCACGTCAGACAGCCCCTCCATCCTGCACGCCGCCCCCGAGAGCGCCGCCGGTGGCGGACTCTCCTGGCTACGGACCGGCGACGCCATCCGCATAGACCTGAACCTCGGACGCTGCGACGCGCTGGTCTCCGACGAAGAGATAGAACGCCGCAAACAGGAAGACCACATCCCACCCGTCCCCGAGAACCACACGCCCTGGCAGGAGATGTACCGGGCATCCGTCGGCCAACTCGACAGCGGTGGCGTTATCGAAGCCGCGCTCAAGTACCGCAAAGTCGCCGCTGAAACTCCACGCCACAACCATTGATGCTCGCCGGAATCGAAAGGTAGCCAAGATGCCCGCAAAACCACAGCCTGTCGAGGAACGCAATTACCTGGACACCCAGCCACCGGAGCTTCGTATCCCGGATGCTCTTGAGAAGATAGAGGCTCGCGTGTCCGAGAGCGGTCACCGCATCGCCGTTCTGGATGACGACCCGACTGGCACACAGACCGTTCACGGCATCCCGGTCCTCACGACCTGGACGGTAGAGGATCTAGCCTGGGCACTCGAACAACCCTCGCCCACGTTCTACATCCTCACCAACTCCCGCAGCCTGCCCGAAGACGAAGCCGCCGAGATGAACCGCGAGATAGCTACCAACCTGGCGGCGGCATCCGGGGAGACAGGCGTGGAGTTCGCCGTTACCAGCCGCGGCGATTCGACCCTGCGCGGTCACTATCCCGCTGAGACCGACGCTCTATCCGAGGCTCTGGGCGGTGGCTTCGATGGTGTGATCCTCTGCCCGTGCTACCTGGAGGCCGGACGGTTGACCGTCGATGATATCCAGTGGGTGCGGCAGGGAGATGAACTCGTACCCGCTGGAGAGACGGAGTTCGCCCGCGATGCTAGTTTCGGTTATTCGGCTTCGGATCTTCGCGAATGGGTCGAAGAGAAGACGGGTGGACGTTTCGCAGCGACAGAGGTAGTGAGCGTCGGACTGCAAGATATCCGTGAGGGTGGGCCGGTGCGGGTCGCGGAGGTCTTGCGCGGCGTGGCTGGTGGATCGCCGGTGGTAGTGAACGCAGCTTCTTACGCGGACCTGGAAGTTTTTGTGCTCGGATTGCTCGATGCAGAGGAGGCGGGAAAGCGTTTCCTGTACCGGACAGGTCCGTCTTTTGTGCGGGCTCGCGGTGGTATTACGGAGAAAGGGCCGTTGAGTGCCGAGGAGCTTTATAGGCATCGTCCGAGGCGGGGGCATGGGTTGGTGTTGGTTGGCTCGCACGTGGCGATGACTACCCGCCAGATCGAGTCGGCGGTGGTGCTCGACGGGGTGCGGCCCGTGGAACTTTCGGTGCCGAAGTTGCTGGACGATAGACGAGGTGCGGAATTG
>JBGTDE010000005.1:0-4465 GCA_041748475.1 Rubrobacteraceae bacterium
GGACGAATTCGACGAGGAATCGCCCGATGTCGATGAGCTGCCAAACGGCGATCACGCCGTCGATGGGCGAGCCCCGATCAACGCCGTCAACGAAATTCTCTCGACCTCTTTCGAGAGCGAAGACTTCGATACCATCGGCGGTCTGATCCTCGGCCACCTGGGACGCGCCCCCGATGTCGGCGACGAAGTCCACCTCGACGGCCATATAATGCGCGTCGAAGAGATCGACGGCCCCCGAGTATCCCGAGTCGTCGTCCGAGAGAAACCCCCGGAAGAGTAAGTTCCAGAGAGTCTCCTTTGGTTCTGTTTACGACTCCTCGCTGGTGTCCGCCGGGTATACGAGCACCGGCCCCTCCGCCGCCCGAAGCACCTTTGTAGATACGCTGCCCAGTTGTAGGCGTTTTACCGGCCCCATCCCCCGGCTGCCGACGGCTATTAGCGTACTCTCTCCTCTAGCTTCGGCGGTGTTTACGAGGCTCGCCGCCGCGTCTCCGACAGTTATGGCGATCTTGGGCCGTTTGCCGAGGTCTTCTTGGATCTCTTCGGCCCTTTTCCCTAGTTCTCTCTCAGCTCGACGCAGTTCGTCGTCGGTCATTCGGGGGTCCATCCTGCGGCCTTCTTCGTACACTTCCGGTAGCTCCGGGTAGACGTGTATTAGGGTCATGCCGGCCTCCGAGAGTTTGCCGATCTCCGCTGCAAGATCCTCGGCCTTGTGTGATGGGTCGGAGCCGTCCTCTCCAGCGACTATGTGTTTTGGAGGCCAGGCGTTCTCGCCTCCGCGCAGCATTAGAACCGGGATGTTCGTGTGGTGAACGACGCCCTCGGAGACGCTGCCGATGGCTAGCCTCCTGAGTCGCCCCGCTCCCCGACTGCCCATTACTATGAGATCCGCTTCCATCTCATGGGCGAAGTATATGAGTGTATCCGCGACCGCAGCACGGGAACTGAGGTGTGAACCGGCTACTTTTCCCCCGAGTTTCTCTATGTATGCGACCTGCTCGGACATAACTTCTTCCGCCTGCAATTCGTAGTACGCGGAGTACATATCCGGCATGACGGGCCAGGCGCCGACGGGGATGTGCCAGATATGTGCCACATGCAAGTCGGCTCCCGTCCGCAAGCTAAGATCCGTCGCGGCTCGGGCGGCCAAAACCGCGTCGCCCAAGCCGTCAGTCGCCAGAAGTATGCAAGATATGCGTCCTTCACTCATGATTTTCTTTCCTCTCTGTCTCTCCCCGAACAACCAACACTGGGCAATGGGCGTGGCGGACTATGCTATCGGCGGCGCTACCCAGGAGGGAGCGTGCCAGAAGACCATGTCCACGACTACCAACCACGATAAAACCAACATCCAACTCTTCAGCGAGGTTTACGACCTCTACGTCGACCCTGCTTCCCAGCTTGAGATGCTTCTCCGAGACTGTGCCGCCAGCCTTCACTATGGACTCCACTTGATCGTCCAGAACCTTCTGTCGCTCCTCCTTCAGGGTTTCGTACTGATCCGGGCTTATGTAGTCGTGGATAACGAGAAAGTACTCCAGCCCTACATGAGCCACATGCAACTCGGAGACGGTCGTAGTGGAAAGATCCGTAGCCACTTTGGCGGCACGGTCAGAATATTCCGACCCATCCGTTGCCAATAGTATCCTCGTCGGGAAAGTCCCGGTCATTGCTCTATCTCCTCCTTGCCAACACGAAAGTTCAGTTGGAACTCGCGTCTCGCTCGCCGACTGGTGGCGGCACCACGAGCACCGGGCTCTCTACGCTCCGGATCACATTGCTAGAGACGCTACCGAGCATTGCGCGCTTCACGGCGTTGAGTCCCCGGCTTCCAACCACCGTAAGAGTTTGCTGGTTCTCTTCAGAAATTTGCGAAAGGGCCAGGGACGCGTAGCCCATGACCGCCCTGGTGTGCGGAAGAACCCCCGTGACTCCTTCAAGCTCTTTGGCTTGCACGTCCAGATGCTCCTGCGCCTGCAGCATCAGATCGTCGACCATGTTTATCCCCTGAGCCCGAGCTTTGACCACCATCCACTGCACCGAGACCACATGAGCCAGCAGAACTTCCGCCTCGTAGAGTCCGGAGAGCCTGATCGCTAATTCCGCCGCTCGCCGAGCGTCTTCGGAAGTGTCCTCACCAACCACCACCCTGACCGGTGGCCAGGCGGCCCCTCCACCTCGCAACAGGAGGACGGGAACGTGAGCGTGATGGACCACACCCTCGGAGACGCTGCCAAGCAATATTCGCTTCGCCAGACCCTTGCCTCGACTCCCCATAACTATGAGATCGGCATCTATCTGGGAGGCCAGATCCACTATAGCTTCAGCGGAGGGTTCCTTGATTAGATGAGCCCCGGTAATTTCTCCGCCCGAGGTTTTTATCATTTCCGTCTGCTCGTCCAAATTTTCCTGGGCCATCTCTTCGAGCGAGCTGTTTATGAAACTCTCGTAACGGGCTGAAGGAATGCTTTGCCAGGCGTGAACGACGTGCAGATCCGCCCCCGACCTCTGGCAAAGATCCACGGCAGCGTGAGCAGCCAGGATGGCATCTTCTGAACCATCGGTCGCCAGAAGTATGGTCTTTGGAAGAGAATTCATATACTCAAGCTCCTCTCGAAACGCCTAGCTTTTCGACACCGACAGTAGTACCGATACCGCAGTTCAAAGCGCCTCCACCGCCTGGAATTCGTCGAGGGCTTCGTGGGCCTCGCAGTCGTACATCAAGGCCGGTCCGCCACCCATTAGAATAGCTACGCCTATGGTCTCCAGGATCTCCTGGCGGCTCGCATCGGCCTGTAGGGTATCGTGGACGTGGAAAGCGATACATCAATCGCACCGCAGGGCGATAGCCATGCCAAGAGCTATAAGCTCCTTCGTCCTCTTGTTCAAGGCTCCCTCTGAGATAGCACCCCGGTGGAGGGATCCAAACCCCGACATGGTTGCGGGGATTCCGCTTCCAAGTTCTCCCATCAGACCCTTTAGACGCTCGTAGCGCTCCGGAGATGTCTCTCTTTCCACTCTCACTCTCCTCCCTGAAACACTTCGCTATCCGTTTGCGTGCGGGTAGACGAGGACAGAACCTCGGGCAGCCCGGAGTATCTTGGTCGAGATACTGCCTAGGGCCATGCGCTTCACCGCTCCGAATCCGCGAGAACCCACGGCGATCAGAGCGGACTCGCTATCTCCAGCAACCCTGTCTATGAGCACCGCAGGGTTTTCGGCGGCCACTTGGGTCTCCGGTCGGAATCCCAACTCCCTCTCCAGATCCTCGGCCCGCTCTTCGAGGTCTCGCGCATCTTTGGCTAGGTCTTTTTCGATCATCCGCAAGTGGGCTTCCACATACCGGGGCGCGGCGTCCAACGGAGCTGGAGGTTCCCGGTAACCCCGAACCAGCACGGCACCGACTCCGTAGAGCTTCGCGAGATCCAACGCCAAACCCTCAGCTTTCTCGGCATCCTCCGAGCCGTCGTCGCCTATGACCACCTTTCCTGGAGGCCACGCCTGCTCGCCACCTCTCACGACCAACACCGGGCATGATGCGTGATGGACGACCTCTTCCGAGACACTGCCAAGCACGATACTCAAAAATGCTCCACGACCCCTGCTGCCTACAACTATGAGATCCACTCCAAGCCTCTCGCTAGAGTCTAGAACAGCGTCCGCCGGGCGATCCATCTCAAGAAGAGCCTCCGATACCTCGGTTCCCATAGCCTGAAGCTTCTCTTGCTCCAGCCGGATCAACTGTTCCGCATGTTTCTGGAACAGAGATGTCGCGTTGATCGGCTGCGGCACGACGGGATACGCGTATTCGTGGGGTTTCTGCCAGGCATGGACTAGGAATAACTCAGCATCCAGTCTCTGCGCGAGATCCGCCGCCGCCCGAGCCGCGCCCGCCGCATCCTCTGAACCATCAGCCGCCAACAGGATCCTCTTTGGTAGTTCACTCATCCTGATCCACTCCTCTCCAGGTCGTCTCTAGCCTCAATATAACTGTATTAGGAGACCTGACTTTCCACCTGACCAGCCTCGCTCATTTATCTGACAAGAATTGACTAGAATGGGTGATCGACTCTCCTTGTTCAGCCTATTGTCTCCCGTGTTTCGCGCTGAACGAGCACGGCCCATGTCGGTAATTGCTCGCCGCTCCTTGCAGCTTGTATCTGCCGCCTCAAACCATCCACGGAGAGCCAGGACTTGACCACGGCCTCCCGTGCCTGGGGTATGCTGCCCAACCCCGAGTAACTCACATCCTCGGAGATGACGATCACCGTCCTAGCATTCAGTGCGAGGATGGCATTGCAAACTACACGGTTTATGTCCGCATCCAGAGGTCTTTCACGGAGATCACGCTGCAACTCGCGCACCCGCCGCCGTGTATCTTCAGATGCAATAGTGGAGCTTCGGATAACTCTTGCAAGCCCTGATGTCTCCAAGAACCGGCGATGTAGCTCGCGGGTCAGCACTC
>JBGTDE010000006.1:0-2632 GCA_041748475.1 Rubrobacteraceae bacterium
GGCATCGTCGCCACCCTGACGGCGCGGCCTTGCTCTTCGGCCTCCGATTCGCTCAGGCCCACCCGTCCTAGTTGCGGGTCCATGAAAACCGTATAGGGGACGATGCGATCCGCGATGCTAGCCTCGCCACCATCCAGAAGATTCGTTTTTAGCACCTGGAAATCGTCGTAGGAGATGTGCGTGAACGCTGGGCCACCCTTAACGTCGCCCAAAGCGTAGATCCCCTCGACGTTCGTTTCAAGCCGCTCGTTTATCTTCACGAAACCGCGCTTGTCCACCTCGACACCCGCCGCTCCGGGGTTCAGGATGTCCGTGTTCGGGGGACGTCCGGCGGCCAACAGGAGGTGAGATCCCTGAAGCTTTCGCTCTCCATCCGGCCCGTTGACGGTTAGATGGAGCTTGCCGGATTCGTCCTGCTCGACGCTGCTTCCCTCGGTATTCAGCAGGACTTCGATGCCGTCTTCGCGCAAAATTTCGGCGACGGCTTCGGCGATGTCCAAGTCTTCGCGGGCGAGGAGTTGCGAGCCGCGTTGCACGATGGTGACCTCGCTGCCGAAGCGGCGGAACATCTGGGAGAATTCGAGACCGATGTAGCCGCCACCGAGGACTATGAGGTGGTCTGGTACTTCGTCTAACTCCATGATCGAGGTGGAGTCCAGATGCGGCACGGCTGTTAGTCCATCGACCGGAACCCCTCCCGGTCGCGCCCCGACGTTGATGAAAACGCGCTCGGCGGAGATCTCCAGCGTCCCGCCGTCGTTGAGGTCCACCGTCAGCTCTTTCGGACCCGTGAACCTAGCTTCGCCCATGATGAGTTCAAGGTTCTCGGCTTTTTCGAGCCCCTTCTCGCCGCCACTCCGAAACTTGTCCACGATGTCGCGCTTGCGGTCGCGTACGGCGCTCATGTCCACACTCACCGGGCCTGTCTGGACACCGTAGTCGGTGGCCCGGCGGGCGATGTAGGCGGCGCGAGCGCTGGCGACCATTGTCTTTGTGGGAGTGCAGCCCTCGTTTACACAGGAGCCGCCGACGTGCTCGCGTTCTACAACGGCGGTCTTGCGTCCGGTGGCGGCCAGGGCTTTGGCAAGCGGATTTCCGCCCTGCCCCGAGCCAATGATAACGTCGTCGAAGTGCGTGCTCATACTGAATCTCCTGTCAGGACGCGGGCTGGGATTAATGCTCTGCACGACCTCGGGCTCCCGACCGTCGCAGTCGGGAGCCCGAAGCTACATAAGTTAGCGCTGTTCGAGATCCAGAGCCACGCTGTTCATGCACCAACGTTGCCCACCGGCCTCCCGAGGCCCGTCCTCGAAGACGTGGCCTAGATGTGAATGACACCGGGCGCAACGAGCCTCCGTGCGGACCATGCCGTGCGAGCGATCCTCGATCAACTCGACGGCCTCCGGTGAGACGGCCTCCGTAAAGCTCGGCCAACCCGTACCGGAGTGAAACTGTGTGCCGGCGTCGAATAGCGCGTTGCCGCATGCCGCGCAGTGGTACATACCATCCGTATCCGTATCCACATACTCGCCGGAGAACGGACGCTCCGTACCAGCTTCCCGCAGCACGGCGTACTGCTCCGGCGCGAGCCGCTTTCGCCAGCCTTCGTCGCTCGTCGGGAGCTGCTTGAGCGTCGCGTCGCTGCCATTGGCCCTCTCGGATGCGATATCAAGGCCGACGGGGCAGCTCACGCCGGTTCCGCCAAGTCCACAGTACCCGTTGGGGACTTTGTGAAGGTACTGCTGGTGATAGTCCTCGGCGTAGTAGAAGGGGCCTACCGGCGCTATCTCGGTGGCTACAGAGCTGTACCCGGCCTCCTTGAGGTTCTTCTCGAAGCCAGCGCGAGTGGCTTCGATAGTCTGGCGCTGATCGTCGCTTGTGTAGTAGATCGCCGAGCGGTATTGGGTGCCGACGTCGTTGCCCTGGCGCATCTCTTGTGTGGGGTCGTGGCCTTCCCAGAACGTGGCGAGAAGCTGTTCGTAGGAGATCTCCTCGGGATTGAAGACGACCAGCACAGCTTCGGTGTGGCCGGTTCGACCGCTGCAGACTTCCTCGTAGGTCGGGTTGGGCGTGTAGCCGCCCGCGTAGCCGACGGCGGTCGTATAAACGCCGTCGAGCTTCCAGAAGATACGCTCCGCACCCCAGAAACAACCGAGTCCGAAGATGGCTGTCTCAAGGTTTTCGGGGAACGGCGGCTGCATGGGCGTGCCGAGTGTGGCGTGCTTCTCTGGTATGGTGAACGGCGGGTGGTCGCGACCGGAGAGCGCGGCCTCCGGGGAGACCATCTTGGGTGCGGGGCGGTCGAATAAGAACCTCATAGTTTCTCCTTGACTAGACGTTTCACCGGGTATTTTACCGCGTGTGGCGGACAGACTGGTTAAATCTCTCTTACGTTTCGGGCCGTCGGGCCTGTATCGTGCTCTAAGGTCTCGAACTCGACGGACGTACCGGGACGTATGACGCGATAGCCTTCGCCGGGTATGGCGGTAAAGTTGAAGAATACGCTCTCGCCGCCGTCATCCGGTGAGATCTCGCCGTTCCCCGAAGCGATATCGAACGATTCGACCCGGCCTATCTTGACTGGCAGACCGTTCGCCCCCAGAGGCGGAGCGCCGTCGGCCCACTCCTGCTG
>JBGTDE010000007.1:0-9243 GCA_041748475.1 Rubrobacteraceae bacterium
ATGGCGATGGCCGTTGCGTTGGATCAGGGCCTGATCACGCCGGTCATAAAAGACATCGGCAGCAAGGGACTCTCCGCAATATCGCGGGAATCCAAAGAGCTAGCAGGCAAAGCCCGCGACGGTGAACTGAAGCCCGATGAATACCAGGGCGGCACGATAACGGTCTCAAACATGGGCATGTTTGGCATTGAGAGCTTCACCGCCATAGTAACCCCGCCCCAGGCCGCCATAATCGCCGTAAGCTCCATAACCAAACGCCCGAGCTACGATGAGAACGACGAAGTAGTCCCAGCCAGCATGATGAAACTAACGCTCTCAGCCGACCACCGCATAGCCAACGGTCGCGACGGCGCACTCTACATGGCCGAAGTCCAGAAAACCCTAGAGAATCCAGTGCTACTGATGGTCTAAGCGAACAAGTCGATTAGCTAGTTTGAGAAAAGCCCTCGGCATAAACCGAGGGCTTTCTTTTTACGGTTGGCTTTGTGGTTTGGGTATTTGTAGCAACGTGCATGGAGTTAGATCCCCTAGACGAGTTCCAAGCCACAGGAACTTGAACTTGCTGAGATCCTGACCAGTTTTACCTAGTGCACTTCTTCGTCCGGGAAGAAGATATCCGTTACGTCCACATTGACTTCGGTCACTTTGAGTCCGGTGAGGCTTTCGATGCGGTTGACGATGTTGTCCCGGACGGCCTGGCTGGTCTGCGGAATCGGCTTTCCGTAGAGTGCTTTCACGGTCAGGTCCACGGCGGTTTCGGTCGAGCCAACTTCGACGGAGACTCCACGGGAGCGGACATCGCCGCCACCGGTGACTCCACTGAGGAATTCCCCGACGGTACGGGAAGAGTCGCCTGGTAGGCGTCCACCGCCTGCGGTGGTCTGAACACCTTCGACCTCCTCGGCGGCCATACCCACGATGGATTTCACTACGGTGTCCTGGATAGTCGTGTTGCCGCGATCCGTCTGCAGCGGACCCTCGCCTTCGTTGTTACGTTGGTTTCCCATGCGGAGTTCTCCTTTTCTGTATGTGCTTTATCTATAACCGTGTACTTTACACGTCAGCGTATCTTCGCGGTAGACGCAGCAATCTAGTAGCAAAGATGCTCGGGGTGCTACCGAGCTTTACTGCGATATTTTAGGGGTCGGGTGGGTGTCATTGTCCTGTAGAACTTCGGGGTTTTGATCCGGTGAAGCTGTGGGTGTGGCATTTCGGTAGATCAGGTAGTTCTGGCCGAAGCTTATGGAGTTGGACGCTATCCAATACACGAAGAGCCCAGCTGGAAAGCCACCGATGGCGAGGAACACGCCGAACACTAGCGGCAAGAAACGCATGAGCTTGCGTTGTTCCGGGGCGGCACGGCGGGCTGAGATCTCCTGCGACGCCATCATCGTGGCGACGTAGAGCACGGGCAATATGTGTAAGGGATCGGCTACTGTTAGATCCTGAAACCACAGCATTCCACCGGTCCTGAAACTCTCCAGCGTCTCGAATTCTTTTATCGTGTAGTACAGAATTAGGAAGATTGGAAGCTGCACGAGCGCGGGCAGACAACCGCCAATGGGATTGACCTCGCGTTCACCATACAGTTTCGTGAGTTCCTCTTGCTGCTTGCGGGGGTCTTCCTTGTGTTTCTCACGAATAGCGTCGATATCTGGCTTTAGTTCCTGCATGTTTCTCATGCTCTTGACCTGCTTGATCGTGAGTGGAAATAGCAAGGTTCTAACGACAACGGTGAGCATAACGATGGCGAGCCACCAAGGTGCTCCGAGCGAGTGAAAGCTCGTGAGCGTAAAGCCGAGCAGGTCGAACAGTGGGTTGAAGAAGTTCCTCAGAAAGTCGAGCATGGGTGACTGTCCTTTATCCGGGTGATGCTTGGGGGCCTGAAAGTGCTAGTCCAGCGCGGAGGTGATTATCCCCGGAGGATCAGACCCAGCCGCCGAGCCCGGCGAGAAGGACGAGCAAGGGACCGAAAAGCAATGAGATGAGGAGCGGCCAATCTTCACCCGGAACATCGTCATTGGCGACGTTCGCCGCGTTTGGCAATCGCGTGATCCCGAACAACGGTGTACCCGCGAGTTGCGAGGAGAAACGCACAGCAAGGTAGCCCAGGCAACCGGCAGCGGCAAGGACTCCGAACAACAAGTAGCCGTACTCGATGGTCGCGGATGCTTCATCGTGGCGCAGCACGTCCGAGAAGAGACCAAGCGCAAGGACAGCGAGAACCGGTATCGCCTTTGCCAGCGCGGCGAGCGGATTGTCAATACATATGGATTGTGTCGTGGAAGATGTTTTTATCATGAAGTGTCCGAAGTCTAGCATCCGTTGGGGGCTTGCGGATCTTTGGCGCGAAGGTTTCTTGTGGGTTAAGCTGAACCTCCCGCCTTTGGGGGTGGAAGGAGTGTCCTTTGGGAAAGGAGAGGCTCGTGGCTTTGGAACCGGCGGTTATTCGGAACGTGTGTCTTATTGGGCATCGAGGGAGTGGGAAAACTACGCTTGCGGAAGGTATGATCGGTCTTGCCTCCGGGAGATCCGGCCCCTCGGCAGGGGTCATGGATTTCGCCGAGGAGGAGACCCAACGCGGTATGACGCTCGGCATGAGCGTCGCCAGCGTAGACTGGAAAGGCCGCCGCATCAATCTGATTGACACTCCCGGCGAAGGTGGCTTTATCGCGGACGCTTTTATCGCCCAGAGAGTGACCGACTGCGCGGTGATGGTTGTCCATGCGCAAGACCCGATCCAGGTCGTCACCGAGCGCGTTTGGCGGCGAGGCGAGAAGGAGGGCATCCCGCACATCATCGTCGTCAATCATCTGGACCGCGAACGAGCGGACTTTCGCCTGGTCCTCGAACAGTTGCGGGATCGCTTCGGGCCAGCCATCGTGCCGCTGAACCTGCCTATCGGCCAGGAAGAGAAACTGAAAGGCGTCTACGGTCTCCTCAGCGGCATCGCTTTTGTCGACGGCGAGCAGAGCGAAGAGATACCGGCGGGCATGGAGGATGAGGTCGACGCGGCGAAGATACAGCTATTCGAGGCAATCGCCGAAAGTGACGATACGTTGCTTGAGAAGTACCTCGAAGGCGAAGAACTAACGACTGAGGATACGTTCGAGGGGATACGGCGAGGCATCGCTGAGGGAGTCATTATCCCGGTGTTGGCGGCTAGTGGAGAGCGTATGATCGGGGTGGATCGGCTGCTCGATGTGATCGCCGGTAGCGCCCCGAGCCCCATCGATCGTTCCCGTTGGTTCTCCGAATCCGGGAAGGAAATTCCCTGCGACCCGGAAGGTCCGTTCGCAGCCTACGCCTTCAAAACCTACCAGGACCCCTACGCCGGGCGCCTGAGCGTTCTGCGCGTGGTCAGCGGACGTTGCCGGTCGGACGAAGCTCTCACCAATCCGCGCACGGATTCGGCGGAGCGTCTCGGTGGTATCTCGCATCTACTCGGCAAGGAGCGAATATCCGGGGACGAGGCTGTTGCCGGGGATATCATCGCGGTTGCAAAGCTGAAAGATACCTACACTTTCGACACGCTCTCCAAGCCGGATGAGGTAGTTGTCTTCGAGCCGGTTGAGTTGCCGGAGTCGACCACGGCTTTCGCGGTTGGGGCCAAGACTCGGGGTGAGGAGGAGAAAGTCTTCGAGGCAATAAAGAGGGTCACGGACGAAGACCCTTCGTTGCGGCTTCGGCGAGCGGAATCCACTGGGGAGGATGTGCTCTCGGGGCTCGCGCAGATGCATGTTGAGTTTGCTCTGGATCGCATCCACCGTCGGTACGGGGTGGAGGTCGAGGCCCGAGCTCCAAAAGTACCGTTTATGGAGACCATCACGAGTTTCGCCAAAGCTCAGGGAAGATACAAAAAGCAGTCCGGCGGGCGCGGCCAGTTCGGTGACTGCCACATCGAGATCACACCGCAGGAACGCGGCGCAGGAGTCGAGTTCGAGAACGCCAGAGTCGGTGGCTCCATCCCACGCCAATACATCCCCGCTGTCGAGAAGGGCATTCTCGAAGCCATGCAGGAAGGCTCCATCGCCGGATGCCCGGTCGTTGACGTGAAAGTCCGCCTTCACGACGGCTCATTCCATTCCGTTGACTCTTCAGAAATGGCCTTCAAAGTAGCCGGGTCCGTGGCCTTCAAGAACGCGATGGAGAACGCGAAGCCGATCCTACTCGAACCGTTCGTAAAAGTAGAAGTACTAGTACCGCTCGAACTGGTCGGGGATGTGATGGGGGATCTCTCCGGGAGGCGGGGCCGTCCGATGGGTATGGAACAGCGCGGCGAGCGACAAGTAATACAGGCCGAAGTCCCCCAGGTCGAGATGCTTACCTACGCCCGAGATCTACGCTCCATAACCGGCGGACGCGCCAATTTCCACGTCGAATCTGGCCACTATGAAGAAGTCCCGCCAAACATGGTGGAGAAAGTCCTAGCCGCTAACGAACGAGAGGAAGAAGAAGCACTTAACTAGGTTTGGCGGCTCTTATTCGGTCCTTGCCGGAGATAACGGTACGCTGACCCCAACGAGCGAGTCTCGCGTAACGAGCGCAGCGAGTGCTTCTTCGCTCATTCCATCGGTGCCGGATGGACGCAGCGGAAGGACCATGTAGCGCAGGTCGGCGGAGGAATCGTGGACGGCTACGCTCATTCCTTCGCGTGGCTCGTAGCCGAACTCGCGCATTACGGCTCGGGGCTCCCGGACCGCTCGTGAGCGGTAGTTCGGGCTTTTGTACCAGTCGGGTGGGCGGCCAAGAATAGCTCGCGGGTAGCAGGAGCAGAGTGTACAGACGATGATGTTGTGGACTTCGAGGGTGTTCTCTACGGTGATGAATTCTACGGGACCGGAGGCGTCTACACCCATTTCGAGCGCGGCGGCTTTGGTGTCTGAGAGAAGGAGTGATCTGTACTCGGGGTTCATCCAGGCGCGGGCGACCATGCGGGCGCCGTTCTCGGGTGAGCGGGACTCCATATAGGAGATCTGTCGCCGGACCTCTTCGCTCGTGAAGACTCCCTTGTCGATGAGCAATGCTTCCATAGCCCGGATGCGGTGCGCGTAGTAGCTGTCCTCCACGCTGGACGGCGGGTGCCCGTGTGAGTGATGATGACCGTTGCTCATGCGTCTTCGCTTTCGTCCTGCAACCAGTGCTCGTATATGTCTATGTAGAGATGGTCGTCCGGCGAACCTTCGTACCTGCTCCAGATTTCCTCTTGTCCGAAACCGACCTTGTAGAGAGGCTTTTTTGGCAACCCATCGCCTCCGTAAGCCAAATTTTCGGGATTGCGGTACTCGCCGAGCAGAGCCACCACGGTGCCGGACTTGCCTTTGATGTAATCGGGGGTTCTTACGTGGCCAGGTTTCTCTTCGTCGCGCACTCGCACGCAGTTGCCAGGGGCGTAGCGGGGGGTCATTGCGAGTCCCAGTGCTCTTGAAGTTCCGCGCTCTTGGCGTCTATCTCCTCTTGGGTGAGAATGCCCTTCTCGATCAGTAGTGCTTCGGTGGCGGCGGCCCAACGCTCGTAGTAGCTGAGGGTTTCGTACTGCTCCAGGGGAAGGCTCTCCTGGGCGCGGCGATGCTGGTCGGTGGTCTTTACGCCTTTTTTATCTAGGAGGATGGTTACTGCGTCGGCGAGCCGTTCCCAGTCTTGTACCTCGTGTTGGCCCCTGTCGATTGGGCCGCCGGGTGAACCGCCCATGTCGTGAGGACCGGACATGTCTTCTCTAGCTCACCCGTAGAACTTCGGCCATCGGCGGGCGCTCAACGAGCTCCTCGACGTGCTCTTGGAGTTCTAAGCCATCCGGGGTAGCGACAGCGTGTTGGTAGTCCGAGAACTGGAAGAGTTGTTCTGGGAGATTTGGGTCCCGGAGCTGATTCAAGCGACCATCTTCGCGTAGGCGGCGGGCTACGGCCCGCAATACGGCGTAGGACATGCGCGAGAGATCTCGCAGGTGTTGGTGACGGTTCTGACGGGTGCCGAGGTCCACCTGGGCCATCGCTCCGAGGCCAACCTTATTGAACACGTCGATCATGATGCCGGTCTCCACCGCGTATCCCGTAAGGAATGGGATGGATCTGAACAGTTCTCTATCCGCGACAAACTCTCCGGCCAGTGGTTGTACGAAGCCGGTAAGCTCCGGGTAGAAGAGGTTGAAGAGCGGCTTGGTCGTAAGCTCCGTAACGCGACCGCCGCCGTCCTGCTCTACGGTCTCGCTGCTCTTAAAGGGACGCCGGAAAGCGCCTTTGACGAATCGGATCTGAGGCACTTGAAGGATCGGCCCCAGAGTCCCATAAATGAACTGTGACTCGAAGCCTCGGGTGTCGGCGTCGGCGAACATTACGAGGTCGCCGCGAGCGATGGAGAGGGAACGCCACATGGCATCGCCCTTGCCGTGCGCTCCGCCGTAGTGGGAGAGCAATTCGTTCTCGGAGAAAACCTCGGCACCGTGACGGGCCGCGACATCCATAGTGCCATCTTCGGAGTCGGCGTCAACGGCCAGTATTTGATCTACCAGAGGAGATCCCAACGGCGCTCGCTCGTTGATCGCATGCACCTGGTCAATGATCTCACCAACCGTATCCGCCACGTTGCGGCACGGTAGCACGAGGCTGACGCTCAACCCTCGCTCGTGCTTGCGGCGGCCTAGCGACTCTACGTCGGAGAACTGTGAATGGTCGTAGGAACGATGTCTAAACCAATCGGCGGCGTCTATGGGATTTATAGCCCTCTCGTCAATACTCATGCCGGTAAGTTACCTCAAGAACGTACACCTGTCTATGCCTCTTTGTTTAACCCGATGAGCCGGTTTGCAACCAGTACGATTACTGAGGTAGCATGTTGAAGCGTTTCTCTCTAACAACCTCTTGCTGGAGAAGATGTGAAGGTCAACCGCCACTTGGACAACGGATGGCGTTCCAGTCCCGCAGGATACTTTATAGCGTTCGCCGCTATCGCGGTGGCGACGCTTATCAAGCTGTTGCTATCGAACGCGATACAGCAAGGTAGCCCATTCGTCTGGTTCTTTGGAGCGGTCATTTTGGCAACCTGGTTGGGCGGACGGTGAGCGGGCTTTCTGGCGGTGGTGCTCGCAGTTCTCAGCGCTGCTGTTTTCTTCATGGCCCCTTACTCCTCGCTCGCCTACCTTACACGCTTCCCAATAGATATCTTGAAGATAGATCAAACCTTCGTCGGCAACATTACGGAGGACCCGGACGCCGCTTCCATCGTCTCGGCTATTATCGGCCTCGCCCACAACTTGCGACTGCAGGTGATCTCCGAGGGCGCCGCTCAACTCGACTATCTGCGCCGCGAGGGCTGTGATGAAGCGCAGGGTTTCTATTTTAGTCGCCCGCTCCCCGCCGCCGAGTTTGTCCGGCTCCTGGAAACAGGAGGAATGTTCTCTCGTATCGAAGAGAGCAGCCTGTAGTTCCCGGACCCGAACGGTGGAATGGTACAATCTCGCGTCCCCACGCACGAGTAGATGGGTCAACGCACGCGACGCGGAAGCGGAGAAGATGCAAATAATCCTTACCAACGATGACGGAATAGAGGCACCAGGACTCGCGGTATTTCGCCGGGCGCTCGAACGAATTGGAGACGTACTCACCGTTGCCCCGGACAGAAATCGTTCCGGTGTCGGTCGGAGTATCACTTTCGGACGCTCTATTCACGTCGAGAAACGAAAGATGGCGGATGGAGAAGCTGGCTACGCCTGTAGCGGTACCCCGGTCGACTGCGTTCGGCTGGTAGCCCTCGGCCTCATGGACTTCAAGCCGGATATCGTGGTCAGCGGCATCAACCATGGTGAGAACCTCGGCGACGATATTACTTATTCCGGCACCGTCGCGGCGGCCTTCGAGGGTATCGTCATCGGCGTCCCCGGTATCGCCGTCTCCCTGAGCATCGACCGTCCCTGGCACGAGACGGCGCAAGAAGAGACGGATGTCGAGGAGAAATTGCACTTCGAGCCCGTGGCCGAGTTCGCCGCCGGACTCGTGAAGGTTGCGCTGTCCAACTTGCCCGAAGGTCGCATCCTGAGCATCAATGCGCCTAACAGGACGGAAGTCAGAGGCGCGAGGGTGACGCGGTTGGGGCGCAGGCTTTACAAGGATGAGTTGGTTGAGGTGCGGGACGAGAAGGGGCGTGTAGGGTATGACATCTACAACAATCCTCCGGGACACCACGACGAGGAAGGGACGGATTTCGCGGCCATAAAGGATGGTGAGATCAGCGTCACGCCGATCCACCTGGAGCTTACCGACGAGCCCGGTATGGCGGAGTTGGGCGACTGGAACATGGACGAAATCCTCCGAAACGGTAGCCGGTAGTGCTTTCCGCTGCCCTCTTCGACTTCGACGGCACGCTGGTGGACACGACGGAGCTGATCTACCAATCTCTCCGGCACGCCACGAGCGATGTTCTCGGACGCGAAGATATACCCCGCGAGGCACTTATGGCGAACGTCGGAACGCCCATGCCCCGGCAGATGGAGATCATAGATCCGAACCACGTCGACGAACTTCTCGAATCTTACTTCGCCTTCAACAAGCGCGAGCACGACACCTACATAAACGACTTCCCGAACGTGGATGGCTCGTTGGCCCGGCTGCGGGAAGCTGGCATCAAGATAGCAGTCGTCACTTCCAAACGCCGATCCGCCGTTGAGATGGCGTTCGAGTCCTTCCCGACTCTCCTCAAACTCACCGACATCTTCGTCACGATGGAAGACACCACCGAGCACAAGCCAAACCCCGAACCACTGCTGAAAGGCTTGGAGTTACTCGGCGACATTCCAAAAGACGAAGCCGCCTACATCGGCGACTCCCCCCACGACATAGAAGCCGCCCGCGCCGCCGGGCTGCGGAGCGTTGGGGTGAGTTGGGGTTCTTTCTCGGAGGAATCGCTCCGAGGGGCTAATCCGGATCACCTTTCAAGCGACCTCGACGGAGTTGTGGACGTTCTACTTAAGTTGTAACGACTGCCCATCGTCGAATTGTTTCGTGATGGTCTGTCCAGGCATTCCACACAGACGTCGCCCACTCGCTTACGAGAGTGGCGTGTTCGTCCAGGGAAGCCGCGTCCAAAACGTCTAGGACCGTGATCCACTCGGGAGAAACTGGTGGTTCGAGCCAGTGCAGAGCTAGATCACCGCTTTTACCGAGTGTGGCAACACGTTTGCGAGCAGCGTACAATTTCTCAGAGGGTAGATCGGTCTCCAACTCCAGGTGAAGGCCGACAAGATGTACGACG
>JBGTDE010000008.1:0-1986 GCA_041748475.1 Rubrobacteraceae bacterium
TCCCGGAAGATGATCGAAGCGCACGCTTCGGGCGCTATTACCGAGAGGTACGAGTTCTCCAGCATCCCGACGTAATCCGCCGCGCACATCGCCAGAGCACCACCCGAACCACCCTCTCCTATGACGATGGAGACGACCGGCACCGGGGAACGGGCCAGAGCCATGAGGTCCGATGAGATCGCCCACGCCTGTCCTCGCTCCTCGGCCTGCCGTCCGGCGAACGCCCCCGGCGTATCCACGAGAGCCACGATAGGCAAACCGAACCGGGCCGCTAGACCGTAGAGCCGCTCCACTTTCCGGTAGCCTTCGGGGTGGGCCATGCCAAAGTTGCCTTTTACGCGGCTGTTAACGTCCGCGCCCTTATCGTGACCGACGAGGACTACGTTCTGGCCGCCGCGCAAGCGGGCGAAGCCGCCTTTGATGGCCGGATCGTCACCGTGCAGCCGGTCGCCGGAGAGCTCGTAGAAATCTTCGGCTAGAGCATCGCGGTAGGTGCGGAAGTTTGGGCGATCCGGGTGGCGGGCTACCTGGACTCGCTGGTATGGAGACAGGTTCGTGTAGATGCGTTCCTTGGCGGATGCTAATGCTTCTTCGAGGCGTAGGATCTCACCCTGCAATCCCTCGTTTTCGCCCGCGAGCCGCCGCAGGTCGCCAATGCGGCTTTCAAGTTCCTTTACCGGCCGCTCGAATTCGAGGATCACGCGACAAGCCCCAACAGACGCTCCACATCACCCTTCAAAGCAAGCCGGTGAACGATCCTATCGACCATCCCGTGCTCGCGCTGGAACTCCGCCGTCTGGAAACCCTCCGGCAGCCGTTCCTTAGTCGTGCTCTCAATGACCCGCGCTCCGGCGAACCCGATCCTGGCTCCCGGCTCGGCGATCACCACGTCCGCCGCCGTAGCGAAAGAAGCCGTCACCCCACCGAAAGTAGGGTCCGTCAACACCGAGACAAACGGGCAAGACCCTTCCATGTACCGGGCGAGCGCCACGCTGGTCTTCGCCATCTGCATCAGCGAATGAACGCCCTCGAACATCCTCGCTCCTCCCGAGGCCGAGACTATCACGAGCGGCAGTCCTTCGGCGTGAGCCGTCTCGACCGTACGCGCCACCTTCTCTCCGACAACGCTCCCCATCGAACCCCCGATAAACCGGAAGTCCATGGCCGCAAGCGCCACCGCGTGACCACCGATGCAGCCCGTTCCGCTCACGACCGCATCCCCAAGACCGGTTTTCCCGCGAGCCTTCTCCAGCCGCTCCGGGTAGCCCTCGAAGCCGAGCAGGTCTTCGGCGGTCATGTCCCGGTCTCGCTCCTCGAACGTGCCGCCATCCACGAGCAACCGCACCCGCTCCCGCGCCGAGAGCGGATAATGGTGCTCGCAGTTGGGACACACGTTGAACCGGGCTCGCAAGTCCTTCTCGTAGACCGGCTGCCCGCACTCCTCGCACTTGGTGAAGACCGAAGCGTCGATGGGACCGAGCCCGCTCTCCGTCTCCGGGGACGACCTGGAATATTCGCGCCGCCGATGTAACCAGTTACGCACGGCTCGAACCCTCCAATCTCGCGCCGGAGATCGCCTCTCGCACCTCACGCAACCACGGTGTGACAGCCTCCGGGCCGTCTTCGGCCACAACCTGCATCAACTTGCTCCCGATAATTACTCCGTCAGCCTCAGCCGCTGCCTCAGCCGCAGCTTCCGCCGAACCGATGCCAAACCCAAGCGCCGCCGGAGCGTCCGTACGAGACCGTACCCGACGCAACAGCTCTATCGCACCCGGTGGCAAACCGTCCCGCGCACCCGTCACCCCGGCCACCGAGACGCAGTACACAAACCCCGTCGCGAGAGCCCCGATCCGAACTAGCCGCTCGTCGGATGACGTAGGAGCCGCCAACGGACACAGAGCCACACCGCGCTCCGCAGCTAGTTTCGCGAAGTCTTCGATCTCCCCGGCTGGGAGATCCGGTATCACGAGACCCGACACACCC
>JBGTDE010000009.1:0-6188 GCA_041748475.1 Rubrobacteraceae bacterium
CCGTCACGCTTCGGCAACAGAGTTTGAGTGATAATCCCCTGCAGAGCGTTCGACAGCTGAGCCCGGATCTGAGACTGTTGGTGCGACGGGAAGACGTCGATGATCCGGTCGACGGTCTGTGGGGCATCCTGGGTATGGAGCGTACCGAACACGAGGTGTCCAGTCTCGGCTGCGCTTATTGCTAGTTGGATCGTCTCCAGGTCCCGCATCTCGCCGACGAGTATGACGTCGGGATCCTGACGCAGAACATGTTTCAAAGCCTGAGCGAAACTCTTCGTGTCCTGGTTGACTTCACGCTGGTTGACGATGCAGCTCTTGTGTGTGTGCAAAAACTCTATCGGGTCTTCGACGCTCATTATGTGCTGCCGCCGGGTCTCGTTTATCTTGTCTATCATGGACGCCAGAGTCGTGGACTTGCCCGAACCCGTAGGGCCGGTCACGAGCACTAAGCCGCGCGGCTTGTCCGTCATGTCCTCTATGGCTTGTGGCAGCTTCAGTTCTTTGAAGCTCTTTATGTCGTGGGGAATCGCCCGGAAGGCCGCGCCCATCGAACCGCGCTGGAAGTAGATGTTCACCCGGAAACGGGCGGTTCGCGGCAAAGTGTAGGCGAAGTCTAGCTCCCATTCGCTCTCCAGGCGTTGGCGTTGGTCGTTGGACAGAATGTCATAGATCATCTCCCGCGTGGTGGTAGGAGTCATTGGTGGGTAATCGAGTGGCTGGACCTGGCCGTTAATCCGTATCGAAGGTGGTATACCGACCGTGATGTGCAGGTCGCTGGCTCCCTGGTTTATTGCATCGAACAGATAATCGTTTAGTCCGCTCTCGGTGATCAAGTCCACGCCTCCGGGCTCTGATTTTTTGGCATCCGCTCTGTAAATGATCTTCATCGTGTATATCGGCCCAAAAGATCAAAAACTTTAGTGAAGCGTACGGAGTATCCCCGAAAATCTAGATCAAACGATGGTTCGGAAGACTTCCTCAATAGTAGTTAGACCTTCGGCCACCTTCAACAAGCCGTCGTCGCGCAGGCGCACCATACCGGCCTGCTCCGCCGAGTGACCTATGACATTCGTGGACTCGCGGCGTAGGATCATGTCCTTTATCTCGTCCCCGACAACCATCAACTCGTACACCCCGACGCGTCCCCGATACCCCGAACCACCGCATCTGTTGCACCCGACAGCCTTATGGAAATTCATAACGCTGCCCTCGACAAGACCCCTCGGAAAACTCACGTCGTCTAGAACAGAATCATCTATCTCTGTAGGCTCCTTGCAAGCCTCACACAACCGCCGTGCGAGCCGCTGAGCTACAACGCAGTCGACCGCAGACGATGTCAAAAACGGCTCGACGCCCATGTCCGTCAGGCGACTAAGCGCGCCGGGAGCGTCGTTGGTGTGGAGCGTCGCCAACACGAGGTGTCCTGTGAGGGCAGCCTCCACCGCGATCTTCGCTGTCTCGAAGTCCCGGATCTCACCGATCATCACGATGTCCGGGTCGGCTCGCAGAATGCTCTTCAGGGCAGAGGCGAACGTCAGTCCGGCCTTTGGGTTGGTTTGGATTTGGTTCACGCCCTGCATTCTGAACTCGACGGGATCCTCGACCGTTATGATGTTCTTTTCGGGGGAGTTGAGCTCATTAAGCGTCGCGTAGAGCGTGGTGGATTTACCGCTGCCCGTTGGTCCTGTCACCAGTATCGCACCATACGGTCGCCGGAAGATCTCTTCGTACTTCTCGTACACCTTAACCGGAAAACCGAGCGCGGTCAGGGCGATCTCGGCGTTCGACGTGTCCAGTAGACGCAGGACTATCTTCTCCCCGAATACCGTCGGTAGAGCCGCTACTCGGAGGTCGATCTTCTGCCCGCCAAGCTTCACAGAGAAGCGACCGTCCTGTGGAATTCGCTTTTCGGCGATATCCAGATTCGCGACGATCTTAAGGCGGGCTATCACGCCATTCTGGAGCTTGGGCGGTATTGACATAACTTCCCGCAGAACGCCGTCCACGCGCATCCGAACGGTAAGCTCGCGGGCGCGAGGCTCGATGTGGATATCCGACGCGCCCTCACCGACAGCCTGCTGCAAGATAGAGCCGACCAGCCGGATGATCGGGGCTTCGTCCGGATTGACATTGCCGAGGTCTATCTCGTCAAAGGAGTCGCCGATGGATTCCCTGCCCGCCTCTTCGAGGAATTCGGTAACTTCCTCGCCCATCGCATAGATCTTGTTCTGCACCCGTTGTATCTGTGACTCCAAAGCAACTATCGGCGTGACCGGGCTACCGGAGATCATCATGAGGTCTTCGAGAGCGTAGATATTGGTCGGGTCGCTCATAGCCACGAGCAACCGTCCGTTCTCCATCCGCAGCGGAATGACGCCGTGCTTGCGAAGAACTTTCTGCTCGATTAGGTTAGCAACCGCCCGATCCACATCGGACTCTGTCAGATCTATGTATTCGAGCCGCAACCGGACGGCCAACGCCCGTGCGAGATCGTTCTTGTTAATGAACCCCAGTAAGATTAGGATTTCCCCAAGCTGCCGAGAATCGGTCTGCTGCGTCAGCAGCGCCTCTTCGAGTTGGACCTCGGAGATCTTGCCTTGATCCACAAGGATATCGCCGATCTTGCCGCCACCCACCCCGATCTTGCGACTCTTTGGGATCTTCTCCAACCTACTGCCGGGCTCTCTCGGAAGCAACTGCTCAGAGCGCCCGTTGGTACTGTCGCTGCTTCCGATATCGGCAGGCTCTTGCGTGACGGGTTGATCTGGTGGAGTGTCAGTCGTGGTGATGCCGCTTGTCGTAGTTTCTTCGTCGCCGAACAGGTGGGACAACGCACCTTCAAGGTCGTCTTCGACAGCGACTACCGGTCTGATCGGCATCTTGGCGATTATTCTCAAGTCTTCGAGTGCGAACAGATCGTTGGGGTCAGCCATCGCGAGGATCAAACGTCCTTCCTCGACTCTCAGCGGCAACACGGAGTGCTTGCGCAAGATCTGCTCGTCGAAGAGTTCGAGGGTGGAACTATCGAATTCGCCATCCTTGAGCTCAGAGAGCACGACATGATCCACCTTCAACCGCCGACCGAGGGACTCGGCTATAGTTAGCATAGTCGCGAAGCCCAGGGATGCAATTACCTCGCCGATCCACCGCTGAGAATCACTTTTTTGTATTGCTAGAGCCTCATCCAACTGCTCACGGGTGATCTGACCTTCCGTCAACAAGAGCTGACCTATCTTCTGTCCCGTCCCCCGGTTCGTCCTTGCCGAACGCCTTGAAGAAGCACCGTTGGAAGGCCGGGGCATCGCCTTGGCCGAAAGCGGTTCTGGCTCCCCAACTTCAGGCTCCGTCGTCTTCGTGGCACTTCCGAAGACCCTTTCGTGCAGGAGTTGTATGGAGTCGTGAGACGCAATGACCGGTGTAACCGGATACCCGGCGCTGATCGTTAAGTCGCTGCGAGCAAAGAGGTCGTTCGGAGAAGACATAGCCACTAGCAGCCGTCCGTGCTCTATCTTTAGCGGCACGGCGTTGTGCTGCTGCAGCACCACTTCATCAAAAAGCTCAAGCATTTCCTGATCAACCGAGGATTCCGCAAGATCCACAAACTCTACATCTAGCCTCATGGCGAGTGCGACGGCCAAGTCATCATTGGTGATGAAGCCCTTCGCGACCATGATCTTTCCGAGAGATCTAGAATCGGTCTTCTGGATCTCGAGAGCCTCGTTGACCTGTTCTTCAGTGACTTTCCCCTGATCTACGAGGATCTCTCCAATCCGGCGAGTCTCTCCCCCCAACCCTGAAAATTCAGGAGATTGCATCGCTTGTTACCCTCACTCTCAGATCTAGTTGAAAGACAATACGCTTGCCCAGATGCACACTAAACTGTGTTCTTTTCGAGCACGGAAACACCTCTGGCTGCCCTTGCCGCAGGTATTCTACACCGACTCGACGCTAGTAACTATGGTGTCACGCTTGTAGTTTTATAGTCCGGCTTCGGCCTTAGCCCTCAGAAAGTCATCGTAGTCGTTGGTGAAGTAGTGTTCCCCACCGTCAGCCGTGATGACATAGTACAAGAAGTCCGTCTCTTTTGGCTCAATGGCAGCCTGTATTGACTCCCGGCTAGGACTGGCTATCGGGCCGGGTGGTAGACCTGAGTTCTTGTAGGTGTTGTACGGAGATTTGATCTCCAAATCATCAAGGGAGAGTTCTTCCTTCGGCTTGCCACGAGCGTATTGGATAGTGGCGTCTATCTGGAGCGGAGTGCCTTGCCTTATACGATTGTAGATAACAGACGCGATGATCGGGCGCTCCTCTGCGTTGGCTGACTCCCGCTCGATAAGCGAAGCAGTAGTTACCAACTCATACTCGGTGAGGTTGAGCCTGTTCTTGGCTCCTTCGATATCCAAACCTTCAGTCTCCAGAAGGTACTGTTCGAGAAGCCGAGTCACCATCTCCTCCGCTGTCGTGCCTTTCTCGAACTCATACTGCTTAGGAAATAAGAATCCCTCGGTGCTCTTTATTGCGTCATCCTTCAAGAATTCATAATTGTAATCGGCCTTCTTGGCAGCGGCTTCGAACTCTTTCGCCGAAACGTCCGTTTCCCGCCCGATAAGCTCGGCAGTCTGCTCTAAGGTGAGTCCTTCGGGGATAGTCACGGCGACCGTTGGGGCATCCTTGCCCGAGGTTAGTTTCTTGATTATGGAATCGCCGCTCTCGCCTTTCTCGAACTCGTAGTCGCCCGGCTTTATGTCAGCACTCTGGCCATCCATACGAGCCTGCAGATTGAAGACCGTGGAACTTCCGATCACATCTGCCGCTCCCAGTTTTTCGGAGACACTAGAGAGCGTGTCGCCTTCCTCAACCGTGATATTTACAGAATCACTGGATGGTTTTGCAGAGTCTCCGCCGCTGGTAGCACTGGTGTAGATGAAATAGATAGCCGACAATATCGCGACAATGACAGCAAGACCCAAGAGCATCGGCCCGATGCTGGAACGTTTCTTGCGTCGACTGCGATTGCTCGCGGGCGAACGCAGCGCGTTCAGACGGGCATCAAGATCCTCGCCTTCCCGATACCTCCGCCTATTGTCGACACGTCGCTTCAAACGCCCTCCCTCGCTCCCCGGTCCAGATACTCCTGAAGCATTGTTGCTGCGGCGAGATGGTCCAAACGCCTCACGCCTTTTTTACTTTTCTTTCCACCACCGCCGCTTGCCGCGATGCGCGTGGTCAAACGTTCATCCCACAGCACAAAAGCGATGTTCGGGAACATATCTTCCAGAGCGTCTATTTTACCTAAAATCCGCCGCGCCTGGAAACCGACCTCGCCTCGCATGGTTTTCGGAACGCCAACCACGATCTCTACAACACTCTCTTCGACGATCATCCGGTGCAGATAATCCTCTATTTCACCACTAGCCACGACTTCGACGGGACGCGCAAGCGTTCGCCCCGCGTCGGATATAGCTACCCCGGTTCGGACTTCGCCGAGATCGAGGGCCGCGATCTTTCCCGTAGCCACGACGGCTTTACTCATTCGGCTCCCCCGATAGCCGAGCCACGAGGAGATCCCGCGCTTTCACGAGCGCCGCTGGTATTTGATCCGCTTTGCCGCCACCGGCCTGGGCCATCGTTGCGCCACCACCGCCACCGCCACCGAGGACGCTCGACGCTTCCCGTACCAACTCGCCCGCCTCCACTTTCTGGGAGACATCAGGATGCAGATTGGCGATCAAGACCGCCTTTCCGCCAAGTTCCGCCGCCAGCACGACCGCAGACGGCCCCCCAAGCCGATTTTTGACATCGTCGGAGATCTGACGCAAGCCCTTCACATCAGTCGCAACAACCTGACCGGTGACGACCCGCGCTCCATTCATGTCCTCCGCACCCTCCACGAGAGTACCCACTTCGCCCAAACCCTGCTTGAGCGCCTGCTCGCGAGCGGCTTCCCGAGCTTTCCGAACTTCCTCGCGCATCTCTTCGACAGCTTCGGGGAGATCGTCGATCTCGACCCGCAAATCATCGGAGAGAGCCTCGGCTTTTTCGGTGGCCGCGACAAGATAGCGGAGGGCTTCACGGCCTGTCAGAACTTCTATGCGATATAGGTCCGCGCCATGCTTTTTGTTGGTCAGGATCTTGAATGCCCCGACTTCGGCGGTGTCTCGAACGTGTGTACCGCCGCAGAGTTCGCG
>JBGTDE010000010.1:0-8574 GCA_041748475.1 Rubrobacteraceae bacterium
ACAAGATCAAGCTGCGCTCATATCTGTTACCAGCGTGCCGAACAGAGACTTAACGAACTCTAAAGCCTCCTCGTCATCCATCAAGAGTTTCCTTACAGATCCCTCATATTGGCCGCGATTTTGGAACCCAACTTTTCTCGCAATCTCCGTCAAAGCTGGTGTCTCCCGAATTGGGTACTGGTTGATAATTTCTTCGAGCCTGCCGTTGTCAAGGGTGTCTTGCAGCCGCTCACGTTCTTCTTCCACAATAGTAGATACGTCTATCGAAAGCTCTATAGGCTTAGCGCTAGTAATCTCTTTCCTTCCTGGCAAATTCTGAAAGAATTTTTCGCGAACCACCTTCTCGGCAGTTCGCTCGCTTAGCCGCTGGACATGAGGCTTGATGGCTTCTAGAGCAGCAGACTTAGCGTCAGAGAGACGCTCAGAAGCGTTTCCTCCGACAACAGCAACGTGCCGTTCTGCGACTCGGCGCTGAATGTCAGGATGATAATAGATCGACTCAATAGAGAAGGCCGATATCGCATACACGCCTTTATCCTTCAATCGCTCAAGATCCGCTGGTGCTCGACTGTCGTTGTCTACAATGCCAAAAGCCTCAAGCCAGTGAAGACCTGTAGCATCGCGGATGCCAGATGTTGCATGCTCGACATCCCGACAAGTCGATTTGGGAACGACAGAAACACTCGGAAATATCAAACTGTACAACGGTTTATCGAGGCTCTGTTCAGTACCTTCTACAAACAAAAGCTTTCTTCGTGCGCCTAAAATATCCTTTCTAAGCTCATCATCAATCTCCGTTTCAGGAAGGATAAGGTCAGCGTCCCAAGCTGTAGCAGTAGAGCCAGAATAGTTGCAGCCGCGAAGCAGTAGCGTGCGTGCACTGGGATTGTCTAATGGAAGCATCACTTCGTGCGTAGAGACAATAAACGCGCAGTCAGGTCTCCTGGCGAAAAGCATTGTTAGAAGCGGTGAAATGATTGAGCGATGAAGATGGCGCTCCGGCTCGTCAATAAGGATCAAAGTGCCTTCCTTGGCGGTTAGCACATTAGCCGCTATTAGAAGTGCATTTCGCTCACCATCCGAAAGTTCAGCAATACTGTACGGATCACCTCCATACTTACTAGCAACGACTTGCTCATTCTCACGAACATCGATCTCTATAGGGATATTCGAAAGACGCAATATCTCGTTGATGATCTTGATGGGCGCATCCTTCTTCGAACGCTCTTCCGCAAGATCCATGTCTCCGCTATCGAATGCACCAGCGATTGATCGAGCACGAACATTCTCGGCGTCTATGAGATCGTAAATCGCAATACCTGCACGTTGTGCAGAGTAATCGTCACTCCATCGCGCCTGCGGTTGGGTGTCCATATGCAACATATTATTCTCAGTCTGGAGCTTTTGTTGAGCAGACAACCCGAGAGTATTTGACGAAAACCACGTTTGGCGGTGAGCAGAGATTCGCCGAGCACTACCACGATGAGTAGCATAAAGATGTTGCATTAGACCCGACTTACCTGTGCCGTTTGCGCCGAGAACGAACACGTTTTCTCCTAAAGCCACGTCAAGACTCAGTGGTGTGCCCTTAGTATGAGGAATAGACAGATTAAAGGTCAACGATTAATCACCACCTAAAAATGATATCACCCTCAGCAAGGCAGACCAATACGAATATGAACTTCAAGACGCGCTTAGGTAGGAGCGGAGCGTCTAACTCACCTCGCACATAAAGATCGGGGGGATATGCATGTAGGTCTTGGATGGGTTCGAGCCGACGGTATCCTGAGCTATCTGCAGAGCTTCGGCGATGGTGTCGGCACGTTTGTAGCCCATCCTCGCAGTGGTGTACGGGTCGCCACCGACGAAGATCACGTCGCTGAGGTGATCTAGAGCGTGAGCCCCCCACTGCCAGGTCGTGAATGGGTGCCAACCGTGGTAGGCGTGAGAACTCCGGTAGAGGGTCTTGTACCAGGGATCGTGGATGTACTTCTGCTCGAAGCGTTGCTCGGCCTCGTGTGGGTCGGTGGTTGCGGCGAGCACTTCGTCGAAGAATGGCCGGTAGCTTGGGTGGTGGACTTCGTCGAACTCGTAGGGAACGGGGTGGGTGGCTATTATCACGCCGCCCTTGCGAACGAGTGGTTTGCCTTTGTAGAGGTTGAAGAGGTAGCCGAGGACCATGTTGTGAACCAGGATCGGGTTCATTATAGAGTCGACGTTGTATGGTCCGAGGTACGGTACACCGAGCATCAAGACATCCGACTGTCCTTCGACCTGCACTAGCTGTTGGCGGTGGAGGTTTTTGATCGTCTCTTCGTGGACCGGGTCCGTAGCGCCCGCCTGAACACTCGTCATCTTGTGCGGCGCGACGATGGACTGGAATATTTTTCGGGAAGCGGCCCGCGGCATAGTCTGTGTAGCTTTGTGATTGACGAGAAAGTTGGCTTTTGTGATGGCGTTCCATTCGTGCTCGGGCTGACCCATAAAGTTAAAAGCCGTTGGGAATGCCGAGTTGTTGAGCGTCGTCTCAATGTGGAAGACTTTTATCTCTTTGTCCAGGAGGTCGCCCATCCGGTTTACGGAACCGTGCAGTTCCGAGTTTGGCGGGTCCATCAAGGATTTGGTGTTCTGCAGCGTATGGGCGTTGTGGTGGTGTCGGATGGAGGAATAAGGTGAGATGCCGGTGTGGACGGATTTGTGTCCGCCGTTCATTGCCACGAGGTTTATGTTTACGTAGACGACGAGGTCGGACTCGGCGGCCCGGCGGTTGATGCGGACTTGCTCTCCGCGCTCAGTCTCGCCTATAACGGCGTTGTCATCTTCGTCCTCCGCGTCGTAGTTATAGAGGCGGTCGGGGTAGTAGCGAGACATGATCTTATTCCCCATTGCCCACCGCAACTCTTTCTCCGTCATACGACGATGCAACCCGAGAGCGGCAATCAAATGTATGTCCTCAACGCCCTTGGCCGCAGCTTTCTCCAGGACTTTCTCGATCACGAGTTGCCGGTTATCCGGCTGCTTCATCTTGGGCAAGGGACACGAAACATCATCAAAGACAATGGTCAGTTTCATGCCGGGCTTGAGAAGCTCGTGCAGTGGCTCCATGCCCATTGGTTCCAGGAGCGCCCGCTCGATGGCTACGCCGGGATCCTCGATAGGTTCGACAGGACCGGGAGGGTAGATCACCCGCGTCCCCGCAGGCAGCTTCTCGTAATGGAACTGGGATCCCGCATTGAACATCATCGGCGGGCTATCCTGGTCGAGTATCTTTGTGAATCCTGGGCGGCTCATTGGTTCTCCCTTCGGTCGAAGCCTGTCAGTTTGTCAGCATCTCAGCTTGTCAGGTTTTCCTTGAAGACCGACTAGCTTCTAAGGTCGAATACTACTTTTACGTGTCCTTCACGTCCCGCCAGCCTTGCGGCGGCTATCGCCTCCCGGTATTCCTCCAACCGGAAGCGCGGCCCGATCATTGTTTCGAGCGCGAGGTTTGGCGCGATGCGTAGTGCTAGATCGAAGCTCGTTGTCTGTTCACCTTCGTACTCCTCAGTCCCGTAGGCGTAGGTTCCTGTGAGGCTAGCTTCTTTGTACCAGAGGGCGGTGAGATCCAGGGTACTTCGGACTCCGGGCATCCCTACAAGTGAGACCCGGCCACCGGGTTTCGTCAGACGCGTCGCGTCCTCCATCGTACCCGGTGCGCCCACACACTCGAAGACTCGCTCCGCCCCACCCATCACGACAGGCTTACCGATCTCCGGTCTATACACCGTCGTACCGAGCATCTCCGGTAAAGCAGTGTAGGTCTCTTTCGGATGTACCACTTCGTCAGCCCCGAGACGCAAAGCTTCTTCTCGCTGGCGGGCGTGTTTGGCGACGCAGATGATGCGTCCGGCCTTTGTCAGTTGACGTAGAGCAGCTATAGTGAAGAGGCCGACGCTGCCAGCCCCGATCACGAGCGTAGTCTCCCACGGCTCGGGCGCGTTGCCAAGCGCGGCGTGAACGGCGCAGGCCAGCGGCTCGATAGCCACCGCCGCTTCATCCGATACTTCGTCCGGGACGCGATGCAATTGCGAAGGATGCGCGACGAGCGTGCGTTGCGACCATCCACCGCCCGTATCGTGGCAGAATCCAGTCTGGATACCGGGGCTTATGCTGCCTCTAGCAACGTTCTGACACAGCGCGTAGCGTCCGGCGGCGCAGAACTCGCATGGCGGTTCGATGCTGCGGGCGGCGCAACCAAGCGCGGGTTCCAGGACGACTCTTTCGCCGGTTCGGAAGCCGGAGTTGGTCTCGGTGACAGTCCCGAAAATCTCGTGGCCCATCGTGAACGGTGGCGATGTTATTGGTGAGAAGTACGGCGAGCTTTCGGAGGACAAAGTACCGAGATCCGAGCCGCAGATCCCGGACAGCGAAGGCTTCACCCGAACCCACTCAGGCGTTGGAAGTTTTGGCTCCGATATGTCTTCGAGTTGCAGAGGCGCGTACCGGCTCGTCTCAAGGTTCTTTACTCGATGCGCGGCGACCCGCATGAGCAGGTAGCGTGGGACGGATTTTCGGTAGACCAGAGAGAACATCTAGACTTTTTTGGTGACGCTGCTGTTCTTACCCCATTCGCGAGTCTGCCAGCCGCGGTCCTCCGCCGCCGCTCGGAGTCGACGGTCAGGGTTCACCGCTACCGGGTTTCCTACGGCTTCGAGCATCGGTAGATCGGAGATGGCGTCCGCGTAAGCGTAGCTCCGCGAGAGGTCGAGGTTCCGCCGCCGGGCGAACGACGCGAGCATCCTGGCCCGCGCATCCCCGGCTATGGGAGTGCCGGATAGCTCGCCGGTGTAGACACCGTCTTCCTCGGCCAGAGACGCGCAGAGAACGTCGTCTACGAGGTCCTTCATCGGTTCGAGCAGAAAGTCCAGCGCACCAGAGAGCAACACTACTCGATGCCCGGATTCCTTGTGGTCTCGCAGTTGTTGGAGCGCGTCGGGGAACATTCTATCCAGGGTGAAGCCGTGGAACGATTCCTGTCCCAGATGTTTCGCCTTTTCCGTCTCCCATCCGGCGTAGTTCTTGTAGAAGGCCCGATTGAAGTGGGTGCGGCTGATCTTATCTAGTCCCCAGTAGTATGGGATCTTGGTCGCGAAGGCTGCGAGCCAGAAGGGCCGCGCCGCTGGATGCATCTCCCGTGTCTTGAGCCACGCATAGTACGAAACGACATTCGAGCCGACGAGCGTTCCATCGACATCGAAGATAGCCGCCACCTCACCGGGCTTCTCATCCACGACTTTCTTGCGCTTTTTGCGGTTAGGCCGTGTCGTGAGCGCGGGCAAGTGTATCTCCTGAAGCCACTGCCGCCAGTCGAGTTGCGCGATGTCGAAGAGGTAGTTCTCGCGATCCGCAGGGTCCAGAGACTCGAAAAGTTCCTGAGTACGAGCCGTCGAGAACGTGGCGGTCATGTTAGCGTAGGCTCCGTAAATGCGACTGTAGTACAGACTCATGCGGGCCCGTTTCTCGGCGCGGGCTATGCGTTGGCGAGCGTCGGAGGCCATGTGACCGTCGCGCATCCGAGCGGCTACTTTGCCAGCTACGTTGAGAGCGACCAACTCGCGTTTCAGGCCATTCTCTACGCGCTTACGACCGGGGAAGCTCCACTCCGGCAACTGGGCCGGACGACCGCTTGAGTCGCGCAGCGGGTTTCTTTGGAAATATTCGCGCGTTATGTCGTAGAAGGCTCGGTAGCGGAGAGTGTTTCGCTCGCCGGAGGCCACCTGGAAGACTTCGGGAGTTTCCGGGCGGCGGATGGCTGAGGCTATTATGGCGTTTACGACGTGGTCCACGGGGACGAGGTCGACGTAGCTGTTCGGGTCGCCGGGGAACTCGCGCAGGATTCCTTTAGCGAAGGCCATAATTATGGGATCGGCCATGCGGGTACCCTGAATCCAACCCGGATAAGGCTCCCGATGGCTGCTCTCTATGATCGCCGGTCGCAGAATTACGATCGGCAGATCCCCGCGTTCCAACAACACCATTCGCTCCGCTAAAGACTTGGTGAACGTGTAAACGTCGTTCCATCCAAGCTCCTGCGCCCGCTCCGTCCCACGTTCCACGAGTCGCTCGCGCATCCAGGCTCGCCGCAACTGGTCAACCCTTTCGGCGACCTCTTCTTCCTCGCCGACCATCCCCAACTCGCGTCGCGCTTCAGTCTCGAAGCGCCGCAGAAGACTCCTCTCCATGGCGGCCTGTTCGACTTCCCCGACGACCGCCTCAAGGCTCGAGACTTCTTCACGAGCATCGATTTTCGTACCGTTCGGGGTCGTCGACCCTGGCGGCAGCTCCGGCGCGAGCGTATCGCTCTGGCCCGCTACGTAGGCCGTCGAGATATGCATGAACAGCGGTGCTTTCTCCCAGTCGCGGGCTAGTTTCAAAAGTCCTAGAGTGCCGCGCACATTAGAGTCGACGGCGGCGTCCAGGGGGGCGTCGAAGACAACGGACGCTGCGGAGTGAATCACGATGTCAACCTCTCGCGATAACTCCGCGAGGTCTTCCTCCCCGAGACCCAGCGATGGCGCGTGGACATCGCCTTCCAGGATTCGGACTTTATCGGCGGCGTAGTCCGCGTAATCGCCGCCGCGTTTTTCGCGCAAGGAACGGAAAGCGGCGGATGCTAGAAGATCCTTCTCGAATCGTTCGGTGGCGGATTTGTCGCGGGAGAGCCGGATCACGAGGTACAGGCGACCGATCTCAGGCAGCGAGCGCAGAATCTTCTCTACTAGCGCCGTCCCCAAAAACCCCGTCCCGCCGGTCAGGAGTATCTTCTTGTCCCCGTAATCCTCACTTAACACGCTCTTTACCACCCTCCACTCTCTGACCAACCTTCCTCTCCGTGCCACCGATCAAAGCCCGTGCGTTCTCCCGATGCCGCCACAACACAAGCGCTCCACCAACCACCGTATACACCACGTAAGCGAGCGGCTGACCCGTTAAAAGAAACACGACCGGGCTAACTATCATCACCGCGATCGCGCCGAGAGACGTGTACCTACTCACCAACACCACCGCCCACCAGAACGCGAACAACCCAAGCCCCACAACCGGCGCGAGCCCGATGCTCGTTCCAGCCCCCGTCGCAACAGCCTTGCCACCCTTGAACTTCAAAAACACCGGCCAACAATGGCCAACTACCGCCGCCAGCGCCACGCCAGCATGAACCCAGAGATCGTCCGTCGCGGCACGAGCCACAACTACCGGCGCAAAACCTTTCAGCATATCGCCGACGAGAGTCAAGATAGCGGCCCATTTACCCGCCGCCCGTAGAACGTTCGCCGTCCCGATGTTCCCAGATCCAACCGTCCGAACGTCCACTCCAAAGGCCCGCCCAACCAGATAACCGGTCGGAACGGAGCCCAGAAGATAGCCGAGCAGAACGAGAATCACCGTTAACATCGCCGAGAGTATAGCTTAACGGAACCCGCTTTATTCCCGTTCCGGCCGGTAAACGCAGATTGCCCTGCAAGGCTTCATCCCACCTTTCACCGTAATACAATGCGCCGCATGAGCATAGATTTTCGTCCCATGAAACCCGAAGACGCAAGCGGCGTGTATGAGGTGAGCACCAACGCCCTACACGAAACCTCCGAGGAGCGAGAGCGGATCCAGAATCGCACCCCAGAGGAAGTGCAGCAGCGCATAGACCGTCACTCGCATTTCATCCAACACGACCCTGATGGAGCGTGGGTAGCAGTCGACGGAGACCAGGTAGTGGGTGTCGCCCTCGCCGTCGTGCGTGAAGGAGTTTGGATCCTCTCTCTGTTCGCGGTGGACGAAGAGTTTCGTGGTCAGAGGATCGGACACGAGTTGCTCCGTCGTGCCCTTGAATACGCCGATGGATGCGCGGGAGGCATGATCTGCGCCTCCACCCACCCGGCTGCCATGCGCCGCTACGCCCACGCCGGTTTCACCCTGCATCCAACCCTTATGGCAAGCGGAACAGTACGAGAGAACGATATACCCAAAAACCTCTCCGTGCGTGATGGAAACAAACAAGACCTGACGCTCGCCGGCGAAGTGGATCGCACCCTGCGAGGCGCGGCGCACGGTCCGGATCTCGCCTACATGCTAGAAACGGGCGACCACCTTCTCATCTCCGAAAACGATTCGGGGCGCGGCTACGCTGTGTCGCATAAAGGTTCGCCCAATATTGTCGCCGCCACGACCCCGGAGATCGCCTCGGAACTTCTGTGGGCTTGTCTGGCTCGCGCCGACGGCGAAGTGGAAGTACGCTGGATCACCGCCCTCCAAAACTGGGCTATCTCCGTCGTCCTCGAAGCCGGTCTCGCACTCTCCCCCGCCGGTCCCATCTGCACCCGAGGCAACCTTGGCTCACTCACTCCATACCTACCAAGCGGCCCATTCCTCTAATTGCGACACCAGCGCTCATGGTGTTTACTCCACACAAATATCCCATCCAAAGGAGGAACAAATGTCCGATCACGAAGTAATCGTATACACCCAGCCTGGCTGAGGAGCCTGCCACCAGGAGACAGAGTTTCTGTCCCAGAACAGCATCGAGTTCATCGAGAAAAACAT
>JBGTDE010000011.1:0-4677 GCA_041748475.1 Rubrobacteraceae bacterium
TCCCGTAGCAGCTTCGTGGTTGTATCCTCGTTTGTCATGCGTCCCTCCAGGGATCTCGTTCGTATTCGACACCCACGAGCGTCAGCCCCCGACTCGGGGCGGCGGGTCCAGCCACGCTACGCTCCACACCCCGCAACAGCCACTCGAAGTCCGCAAGTTCCCGCTTGCCTTCAGCTACCTGCCACATCGTACCAACCAGCGACCGGACCATCCCATGCAGAAACGAGTTAGCTGCGACATGGTACGTCAGTAGATCCCCATCCCGAGTCCACCACGACTCCTCGACCGCTCGCGTAAAACGCCGATGGTAGCTCTTGGACGGCGTGAACGCCCTGAAATCGTGGATTCCTTCCACCAGCTTGGCTGCGTCTTGAAGCAACCCAAAGTCCAGATATCGGGCGATGTAGACGCTACGGTGGCGCTCCAGGGGGGATCTTAGTCCGCCGTTTAGAACCCGGTACTCGTATCGTCGACCGCAGGCATTGTATCGGGCGTCGAAGTCATCCGGGACGTTGGAGCAGCAACGGAGAGCCACGTCCTTTGGGAGAATGGCAGTGGCTTTGTAAGCGATCTGGGTTGGTTGCAGGTCCGTGTTTGTGTCGAAGGAGATCACCTGCCCACTCGCGTGTACGCCCGCGTCGGTGCGGCCCGCTACGCTGAGTTTTACGGGATGACGCAATAAAGTTTCCAGGGCTTCGATCAGCGATGCCTCGACCGTCCGTAGCTGAGGTTGCCGGGCCCAACCCGCGAAATCCGTGCCGTCGTACTCCACGAGTCCGGCGATTCTCACGCGAGAATTCCTAGAGCCAGGACGACCATCACGATCGCCAGAGCGAGGGCATCGCGAAAGTGGAAGCGTAGCTCGCGGTAGCGGGTTCGTCCCGTTCCGCCCTGGTAGCCTCGACTTTCCATAGCTTCGGCCAGTTCGTCGGCTCTACGGAAAGCACCGACGGTCAGCGGGACTAGAAGCGGGATCAGGGCTCGCGAACGGCGGATCAAACCGCCTTCTCTAAAATCGGCCCCACGAGCGGATTGAGCCGCCATTATCTTGCGGGCCTCCTCATCCAACGTGGGTATGAACCGCAACGCAATGGTCATCATCATGGCGAATTCATGCGCCGGAAACCGAAGCTTCTTGAGCGATGAAAGCAAATCCTCTATCCCGTCGGTCAGCGCCACCGGAGCGGTCGTCGCGGTCAGTAATCCCGCCACCGAGACCAGAAGCAGTATCCGCAACGCGAGCAGAAATCCCAACCGAAGACCGCCGGCGTGTATCTCGATGAAGCCCCATTCGAGGAGCGTTGCTCCCTCCCGAGAGAACAATACCTGGAAAAATACCGTCAGGGCCACGATGAATACTACCGGTCGTAGTAACCTCAGGAAAACGGCTAACGGTATGCGGCTCGTCGCTACCAGCGCCCCGACCACCAGTGTCATCAAAAGGAATCCCGCTATGGTGTCGATCAGGAACAGTCCGACCGCAAAGATAGTTACGCACAGGATCTTAGCGCGGGGATCCAGCCCGTGCAGCAGCGACGCTACCGGATAGAACTGGCCTAAACTCCGACTTGCCATCAGCTTAGTTTTCCATCAACGTTCGCAGAGCCGCCAAGGTATCAGCGTATCTTACTGGTCTACCGATGGACGAGTTTTGCAATACGGTCGCAACTCTTACCGTTGCGGGGGCATTTGCGGGGTTTTTGTAGAAGACTTCCTGGGGGGTTCCTAGGGCTTGGATGCAACCTTGCTCCATCGCACAGATCCGGTCGGCTACTTCGGCCACTTCTTCGAGGTCGTGGGAGACCAGGACTATAGATACCCCCGATTCGCTGAGCGTGCGAACCAGCGAGAGGAGATCTTGCCTGGTCGCGGGATCCAGGCCCGCTGTCGGCTCATCGAGGATCAAAACCTCCGGCTCCATAGCCAACACTCCAGCGATGGCGACCCGCCGCTTCTCACCCCCCGACAACGCGAACGGCGAACGCTGCGCCAGATGCTCAACACCGAGCATCGCCAACGACCCTCGAACCCGCTCCCGAACCGCATCTTCCCCCAACTTCATCCTCTGCGGCCCGAAACCAACATCCTCTTCTACGGTCGGGGCGAACAACGCAGACTCGGGGAACTGGAAGACAAGGCCAATCCTGCGTCGCAACTCACTCTTGTTGAGCGTCGCCGCATCGACTCCATCGACCAGAACCTCGCCGCTTGTTGGGCGTAGGATCCAATTCATATGCTGAACCAACGTGCTCTTCCCGGAACCCGTCCCACCAACGATCCCAAGCACCTCACCAGCCTCCACAGCAAGCGATACACCCCGCAAAGCCTCGACCGCCAACGGTGTCCCAGCAGCATAGACGTGGCACACATCTCGCAGTTCAAGGGTCATGGCAACTTCCCGGACTCGCTCGCAGCCAATCGCCGAAGCTCCGCGGCGAGATCCTCGGGCGTCTGAGCTTTCGCTGGCGAAATTCCGAGATCCAAGGCCAGTTGCAAGACCGTCGGCAGAGCGAGCCGATTCTCCCTGAGCAACTCCGCATCCGAGTACAACCGCATCGGCTCCACGTCCGTCCCGAGCTTTCCGTTGTTCATCACAAATACCCGGTCGGCATCGAAAAGTTCCTCCAAGTGATGTGTGACGTGCAGAACGGTCTTCTTGCCTCGCAAGGCTCCCAGCCGTTCCAGCACCTCGCGCCGACCAGCGACATCGAGCATCGAAGTCGGCTCGTCTAGCGCCAGTATCTCCGGCTGGACGGCGAGCAACCCCGCCAACGCTACCCGCTGTTTCTCGCCGCCAGACAGCGTGTGTGGCTCCCGACGCTCGTAACCTTCCAGGCCGACGGCTCGTATGGCCTCCACGACGCGCTCACGCATCTCCAGCCGCTCTACGCCCAAGTTCTCAAGCCCAAATGCCACGTCGTCCTCCACAAATGGCGCTACGAGCCCGTTCTCCGGGTTCTGGAACAGCATCCCAACCCGGCGGCGGACTGTGAACGGCGCAGTCGCAGGGTCATCTCCCATCACCCAAACGTTTCCGGAATCGGCTACGAGCAGGCCATTCAGCAGTCGTACCAGGGTCGATTTGCCACCACCGTTCGGGCCGACGATCCCGACGTACTCGCCCGCCGCTATCTCGAAGCTCACACCGTCGAGCGCAGGTTCGTTCGAGCCGGGATAAGTATAAAAGACGTTCTCGAAGGAAATGGCAAGGGACCCACTGGAGTTATCCAGTCGGGTCCCGGTGCCGGGGTTCTCTCCTTGTGAAGCTACGGTTACTCCGTGGAGTGGTTTACGAGCTCCAAGTAGACGGTCTCAGCGCCGTCGCCGAGACGCGGCCCGAGACGCATGATGCGAGTGTAGCCGGAGTCGCGACCGTCGAGGTCGGGAGCCACATCCTCGAAGAGCCGCCGGACGATAGTTTTGTCCTTCAGCACCTTCACGGCGCGTCGCCGGGATGCGAGGTCGTCTTTCTTTGCGGTGTTGATGAGCTTGTCCACGACACCGCGCAGCTCTTTCGCCTTGGGAGCAGTGGTCTTTATGCGACCGTGCGTGATGACCTGTCCAGCCATCGTCCCGAGCATGAGCTTGCGGTGCTGGGCATCGCGGCCCAGCTTACGTCCTCTTTTAGCGTGCCTCATCTCCAGTCCTCCTCGATAAAGTTCAGGTTATGTATGGTCAGCTTCATAACCCTCACTCTCCAACTCGTAACCGATCTCGGTCAGCTTCGACCGGATCTCATCGACGCTCTTCATTCCGAGGTTGCGAATGTTCATCAACTCTTCCTCGGTCATCGTCGCCAACTGCCCGATAGTATCCACACCTTCGCGCTTGAGACAATTGTAAGAACGAACCGTCAGTTCGAGATCCTCGACCAACCGCTCATCCTGGATAACGGCCCGTCCACTACTCCGGCGAGCCTCTCCGCCACCAACACCACGGTTGCCTTCGTACCCGTCGGTAAACAACCCAAGAATATCCGTAAGCTGCTTGGAAGCTTCCTGCAACGCCTCCCGAGGCTCAATGCGACCATCGGTAAAGACTTCCAGCGTTAGGGAGTCAAGGTCCGTTCGAGCACCGGCACGAGTCTCGGAGACCGAGTAATTCACGCGCTGTACCGGCGAGAACAGAGAATCGACCGCTATTACCCCGATCGGGTCAGCGTCGCTCTTGTTCTGCTCGGCTCGGACGTAGCCCTGACCGCGCTCGATGGTGAGCCTCAAGTCGAGATGCCCACCCTCGGAGACGCTCGCGAGGTAATGCGACCCGTCCACGACCTCCACATCGGCCTTAGTCTCGATATCGGCGGCGGTCACTTCACCAGGACCATCTTTCTGGATTTCGAGCTCCATTGCCTCTTCGCGCTCCAGCTTGAACTTGAGTCCCTTGACGTTGAGGATGATATCCACAACATCCTCTTTCACGCCGGAGACCGTCGAGAACTCGTGTTGAACGCCTTCTATGCGGATCTTGGTGACCGCAGCCCCCGTTAGTCCACTGAGCATCACACGCCGCAGGCTATTGCCCAGAGTATGTCCAAGCCCGCGCGGCAACGGTTCGGCGACAAAGATCGCCCGCTGTTCGCCTTCTTCTTCCACCCTAAAGCGGGGTGGTGCTATATCTAACATCGTCAAATTACCACCTGATAAATAAGAGTTTTACGGCTAGCGGCTGTAGAAC
>JBGTDE010000012.1:0-6457 GCA_041748475.1 Rubrobacteraceae bacterium
CCCGCCAGGACCATCAACAGACTGAGAACCCCGGATATTATTCCTTTTGTCCGAGATTTACCTTTTTTGCCGATAATAGCCTCCCGAAAATCTTCTCAAAACGTACGCCTAGATCGTAACACGAGCATCACCGTTGTCCCGTGAATAACGCCAATCTCCCTACGTCTCAGCGGGTAGATTGTCCCGTGCGCCCCACTCGTTCCAGGAGCCGTCGTAGTTCGCGAGGTTCCTGTAACCGAGCCGATGAAGCGCGAAGAGCGGCACTGTCGCCGCGACCCCGCCATTGCAGTACACGACGATGGGCTCATTGTGATCCTCGGGTATTCCAGCTTCTTTGAGAATTGCCGAGATCTCCGTGTCAGACTTGAACGTGCCGCCTTCGTTCAGCAGCTTGTCCGCGTGAAGATTCGTCGCGCCAGGTACGTGACCGGGTCGACCTTCTCCCCGCGTGATCTCACCGGTGTACTGGCCCGCGTCGCGAGCATCGAGGATGCTGGTGTCGCCGTCCTCGCTCGCAGCCATAACCGAGTCTGCTTCGATACGCCACTCTGTACGCTGGCGAGGGATGAAGGTTTCTGGCTCGGGGGTGGCGATTTCGGCGGTGGTAGGGTGTTTCTCTTTCGTCCACTTGTTCCAGCCGCCGTCGAGTACAGAGACGCGGTCATGTCCGTAGTCGGTCAGCGCCCACCACAGGCGCGTGGCGAACTGTCCACCGGTATGGTCGTAGACGACCACATGCGTCTCGTCCCCGATACCGAGGTCGCCCATGATCCCGGCGAACAACTCGGGCGGAGCGAGCTGCGCCGGAATCGGATCCTCGGGGTCGACAATATCGTCCGTCCAGTCGACGTACACCGCGCCTGGGATGTGGGCTTCATCGTACTCGTCGCGGGCGCCGGTGTATTCCGCGCTCTGGCATCCGTCGCCGAGATCGGTCTTCTTTACGTAGCCCCGGATATCTACGGGTCGGATGTTTGGGTCTTCCAGGTTTTCGGCGAGCCATTCGGTGGTTGCTAAGGGATCGAAGTTTCGCATCATCTCTCCTCGAAGAGGTTTTGGTCATGGGCGAACTGCTCGGCCATCTTCCAGGCCGTTTCGATGTCGTCCTTCCGTAGGCGACCTTCTATTACCTCAGATTCCAGGTAATCCTTGAGGTGCTTGATCCAACGTCCAGGACCACGCCCGAAGTGCTCCATCAACTCGTCACCGGTCAGTGGGCTGGTGACCCGCTCGACGTTGTCCCGCGTCCGCACGTCATCTACGCGATCCTTCAAACTACTCCAGGAGTCCATCGCGATGCGCCTGCGCCTCGGATTGCTGCCGGTTATGTCGGCCTTCGCGAGCTTGAGCAGCGTATCGACATCCGCTAGTACCCGGTCTCCGCGTTCGAGGTAAGTATCCCGAACAAACCGCCGGACAGCGGCATCGGTCCAGGGGTCGCGTCCAATGGCGTAGCTCATCGGGCGCATGTGGTGGGTGACGAGGTGGGCTGTGGCGTCAATGTCGTCGCGGGGATAGGTCAACCGCTTCATCGCTTTGCGGGCGATGTGCGCCCCGACATTCTCGTGGCCGTAGAAGTGGATCTTCTTGGCTAACGTCCGTCCGCCGCAACGCTCGCACTCGCCCTCCCCCGCCACTTTCTTGGTGCTCTTGGCTCCGCAGTAGGTGCAGCGGTGCTCGTACACCAGAGTGCGTGGCTTGCCGATGTCGTGGAAGAAGGCGGCCCGTCGGAGCAGCGGCGTGTTGGGGACGTTGTCGATCACGATCAAGGTATGCTCGAAGACATCCTTGTGATGGAATTCGGCCTCTTGTTCGACGGCTAATGTCTCCAAGAATTCCGGCGCGATGTAGCGCATCAGATCGAGACGAACTAGCGTTCGCAAGCCCTGCGAGACGTTCTCCGAGGTCAGTATCTTGTCGAACTCGTCCCGGATGCGTTCGGAGGAGATGCTATCTAGCCAGGCCGCGTTCTCCTGGATGGCCTGTTCGAGGTCTGGGGTGATGGCGAACGGCTTTTCGGGGCTGCTGAGACGCGCCTCGAAACGAACAGCCCGAAGCATCCGTAGCGGATCGTCGCGCATCCGGTCCAGAGGTTCCCCCACCGGTCGAATTACGCCAGCTTCGAGATCCTTACGCCCCTCGAAGGGGTCCAGTATGTCTCCGGTCACAGTATCGGCGGCGATGGCGTTTATGGTGAAGTCGCGTCGGGCGAGATCTTCTTCCAGGCTGTCTCCGAACCGGATCTCCGGGTGTCGACTCCCTTCGGTATAAAGGTCAGTCCGATAAGTCGTCACTTCGACCGCGAAGCCGTCTATGCTCGCTCCAATGGTCCCGAAACGCTCGCCGACAGTCCACAGATGCTCGGCGTGAGGTCTTAGGAGCTTCTTGATCTCACCCGGCACAGCACCCGTAGTCGCATCCGCATCCAGGCCAAGACTCCCAGTGAGCGCGTCACGTACGTATCCACCCACGAGATACAACTCATGCCCGGCCTCCCGGAATGAATCCCCCAAAGCCCGCAAGGACTGAGGCACATCAAGCTTTTTCACGTCAGTCATAATCATGCCCGGATTCTAGTACGCGATCTCTAAAGGGTCACGCGGCGAAGTGAGGCTTGTCAGGGTTTTGCTGACTGGCTAGTTGGCGAAGATGGCGTCTTCGCGGGTCTCGAAGACCTCGAAGTATTCGTTGAAACCGGTGACGGAGAAGATGCGTTCAACGGCCTGGGAGAGCGCGGCGAGTCGCAGGCTAGTCTCGTTTTTGGCTAGGGAGTCTTTGGCTCGCATGAACGTGGATAGGCCGGTGGAGTCCATGAATGCTATGCCGCTCATGTCCACGACGACCGCCGAAGCTCCATTGCCTCCGGCTTTCTCGATAGCGTACTCCACTTTCGGGGCGGTGTGGAGATCCACCTCTCCACGAACCGAGACCACAGGGAGGCCGCCATCGTGCTTGTCTATGCCGATCTCGAAGTTCAAAGATGCGTCATCTCGCTCTCTAACACCAGAATTTCGCTACAGCACCGGAATACTAACGCAAACAGGCCGCCCGGTAAACTGCTGGCAAGAGATAGAAGCTTTTCTCTGGTAGTATCGGCGATCATGCATCCTTCGGACCATAAGAACTCTGCTGGTTCCACCGAGACGGTCGCCGTCTTCGTGGACGGCGCGAACCTGTACCACTCCATAAAGAGCTACTACAAGGGTGTCCTGGACTACGAACGCCTCCTCGAAGCCTCCGTCTCAGGTCGCAGGCTACTCCGGGCAACGTTCTATATTGTCGAGAAACAAGAGGTGGAAGAGGGCGCTGGCGCACGGTCCTTTGTCTACAACCTCAACAAGTTCGGCTATAAGGTGCGTTCCAAGCTCCTGGTCGCTCACGAGACCACGAACGCCGAGGGCGAGAGGGCTATAACCCACAAGGGCGATTGGGACATCGGTATCGTCGTGGACATGATGCGCCTGGCGGCACACGCGGACACCTACGTGCTCATCTCCGGCGACGGCGACTACGTCGATGCCGTCGAGTATCTACAGAGCGAACACGGCATCCGGGTCGAAGTCGTAAGCGCCGGGCAATGTACCTCACAGGCTCTCCTGGACGTATGCGACTCCCACACCGACCTCGGCGCGATACGCGAACTATTCCGCCACAAAAACACGCCGCACCAATCCGCCACCAGCTAAAGTCTTCTCCGGTTACGGTTCCCCTATGACCCGTACTTCAGACTCTAGTTCCACGCCTAGTTTCTCGCGGACGGTCTCTCGGACGTGCTCGATCAAGCGCAGTGCGTCTTTGGCGGTTCCGCCGCCGAGGTTGACGAGGTAGTTGGCATGAACGGGCGAGACCTGGATGTCACCGATCCTGGTTCCTTTCAACCCAGCGGCTTCTATGACTCGCCCGGGGAAGTCTCCTGCGGGACGTTTGAAGGTCGAGCCGCAGCTTGGTTTGTTGGGGGAGCCATTCATGCGCTGAGCACGGAACTCCTTGATCTGGGTTTTCAGCGCGTCTGCGTCGCCGGGCACAAGGGTGTAACTGGCTCGCAGGACTAGCCAGTCCGGGTGCTCGTGAAGGAGGCTCTTGCGGTAGGCGAGACCGAGGTCTTCGTTCTTCATGCGGACCACTTCGCCGTCACGGAAGACGTCGGCCCAGTCCAGGACTTCCGTCGTCTCCGAGCCGTAGGCGCCCGCATTCATGTACACCGCGCCGCCGACGGTTCCGGGGATGCCGGTCGCAAATTGGAGACCCGCGAGGCCACGGGCGGCGGTCGTGTTGGCGAGGACCGGGTATAGGACGCCCGCGTCGGCGGTTACGCGCAGGTCGTCTATTTCGATGTTCTTCAAGGATTTGGCTAGTCGGATCGTCAACCCGCGGATACCGCCGTCCTGGATCAGGACATTAGTACCGCCCCCGAGTATCGTGAGGGGAATGTCGTCTTCGCGAGCGAGTTCGACGGCCCGGATAAACTCATCCACGCTCGTCGGTTCGATCAGCGCGTCAGCCGGTCCCCCAATTTTCCACGCCGTATAGCGTCGCAGCGGCTCGTCAAACTTGGCCGATGGGAAGAGACGGTGTAGAGTGTCCGAATGCACGAGACGGAATATACGGTACGCAAGAGGACTTTGCAGAAATGGAAGATTACGGTTTGAAGGCGATGGCGCTCGCGGCGGGCAAGGGAACGCGACTTTTCCCGTTGACGGGCGAGATGCCAAAGCCGATGGCCCCGGTGGTCGACACCCCGATCATCGACCACATCTTCGAGCTTCTAGCGCGTCACGGCGTACACGAAACTCACGTAAACATCTTCTATCTCGCTGAAACCCTACTCGAAGCTTACGGCGAGACTTCCCAGGTCAGCGGCATGAGCGTCCATCTAGAACGCGAACAGGAGCTTCTCGGGACGGCTGGCGGCGTCAAGCGTCTCGCGCACCACTTCGACGACACTTTCGTGGTCGTTTCCGGCGATGCCCTGACGGATGTAGATATCGGAGAGTTGGTAGCGTTCCACAAGGAGAAGGGCGCCCTCGCTACCGTGGCATTACGCTGGGTCTACGACACGTCGGAGTTTGGCGTGGTAGACATCGACGACGACGGAAATATACGAGGTTTCCAGGAGAAACCGAACCCGAAAGACGCAATAAGCACCCTGGCGAACACGGGCATCTACGTCTTCGAGCCACGGGTTCTGGAGTACGTGCCGGAGGGAGAATTCTTCGACTTCGCCAAGGATGTCTTTCCTATGTTCCTGGAGAACGGCGAGAGGTTCGTGGGTTATCAGGGAGATTTCTACTGGTCGGATATTGGGACGTTGGAGGCTTACCGGCAGGCTCAATACGATGTGTTATCCGGCAAGGTAAAGATAAAGATACCGGGTGAGAAGCGTGGCGAGAGTCTGTGGGTTGGCGAGCACGCGCAGATACATCCGTCAGCCACTATCGAGGGGCATGTTCTGATTGGTCAGGATGCGGTGGTTGGACGTGGGGTGACTTTGGCCGGGGATGTGACAGTTGGTACGGACTGCTGGATCCGCCCAAACGCAACCATCAAGCGGAGCATCCTGCTACCCGGTTCGAGCGTTGGCGATGGAGCGTATCTCGAAGATTGCATAGTCGGGCATAGCTACGATGTTCGTCCCGGCGAGACTATACGAGGGGGAGCCCTGATCCGCCGCTCCCATTAAAAGCGCCGACTTTTTCTACTTCTCCACCGGCTTTACCAGCCTGTAACCAAACCCCCGAACGGTCTCTATTAGCTCCGTTGAGTTGTCGCCCAGTTTGGCTCGCAGGCGTTGGACGTAGACATTGACGGTACGTTCGTCGATAAACTCGTCCTCACCCCAGACCTGTCGCAGCAGCGTGGTTCGGGGGAAGACTCGACCGGGACTTCCGGCCAGAGTATGTAGCAGCTTGAACTCGCGGGGGGAGAGTAGGATCTCCTTTCCCCCTTTACGAACCGAGACCTGGTCCGGGTCGATCTCAAGTTCACCCACCAGAATGCGTCCGGCGCTTTCAGGCGCGTCGTCGGCACTCTGACGCTTGCGGAAGATCTGCTTGACCCTAGCCACCAACTCCCTCGGATTCACCGGAGACCGCATATAGTAATCGGCTCCTAGCTCGATCCCCACGATCCGATCCATCGTGTCCTCGTCTCGTAACAGCGCCACCGTTGAAACGCCCGGCTTCTGCACTGCGGCTATAACCTGAAACCCACGCTCGTCCGGCAGCCGATTGTCGACCACCGCGATTTCAAACTCCTGCTGCTGAGCCATCTGCCGCGCCTGAGACCCCGACCCCGCCGGAATAACCCGCCACCCCTCACCCGACAGAGCCCGCCGCAAATGCAGCCGCTCCTCGTCATCCCCTATAACCAAAAGAACCGTAGCGCTCAAAACACCTCAACCATCCCAAACATTCACGAACCATCGAATTATATCCACAAAGCGCCCCGAAGAACCCCC
>JBGTDE010000013.1:0-4011 GCA_041748475.1 Rubrobacteraceae bacterium
ACCGTACCGGTTCCGTGGAGGCCCGAATGTGGGGTCTCCCGCACGATCTCATGGACGGCCTGCCGGACCCATCCTACGTCCGCGTCGAGGGCAACGCCCACGAGTACCGCGGGATGCTTCAGGTGAAGATAGAGCGACTCCGAGTCCTCAAGAGCGACCAGGTCCAGGAAGAGAATTATCTACCGACCTCTGAGCAGGATCGCCAAGCTCTCGCCGAAGAGTTGCTGCTGGCCGGTGAGGAGCTCGAGAATGAGCATTTGAGAAAGCTATTCGAGCTTATGGTCGGCGACGAAGAGCTCTGGGAGGCGTTCTGCACCGCACCTGCGGCCAAGACCATGCACCATGCTCACATCGGGGGATTGCTGGAGCATTCCGTTCAGTGTTTGCGGGTAGCGCGGGGGATTGCCGAGTTGTATCCGGTTGACCGGGATCTGTTTTTCTTCGGCATGATCTTCCACGACATCGGGAAGACCAAAGAGCTTTCCTGGGGATCAGGCGGCTTTGCCTACACAACGGTCGGGCGACTCACCGGCCACGTCGTGCTTGGTGACAGAATCGTCAACTCTTTTGTGGAGCGGATCGACGACTTCCCAGAAGAACTCGCACTGCGACTCTCTCATCTGATGCTCTCACATCAAGGGGAGTTGGAGTATGGCTCACCGGAGGTTCCAAAGACCTTCGAGGCGTTGCTGGTCAACCTGATCGACAACCTCGACGCACGCACCGCAATGTTCGCCAATGCAACGGAGAACGTCAGCGCCGGAGGTTGGAGCCACCACGAAAACCCGCTGCGACGCGCGCTATACGTGCCGGAATCTTCCAACGAGGAATATTCCTAGAGTTTCTGGAGGTAAGTTAGTTCTTCTTTTTGGTCTTACGGGGGGTGTAATCTTCTTCCTCGTCCTCATCTTCGTCGCCTACGGCGGTGATCTCGGACTTGAAATCATCGATTGAGCGGCGAGCTTGATTGACGAATTTGCCCAGGTCGCGGGCCATTGTCGGGAGTTTGCTGGGGCCGAAGATCAGCAGAAAGAGCACGCCGATGATGACTATTTCTTGTGGACCGACTCCGAACATGTCTCTTAATATACCCCGCCGAAGCGCAGGCGGCAACGGTTACGCCGCACATCGGAGAATTGCGCACAGCATATATACTCAAAACCATGACTCATAAACGCAGTGGTACAAAAATATGATCTCCTGGAATGCTGTCCGCACGATAGCGACGACGCTGGCCGCCCGCACCGAGCGTCGCGAGTCGGGCGAAGCCTTCGACTACGAGAGCGCAGTATCCCGAACCCTCGAACCGTTGCAGGGTTTCACCGGCATCAATATACCGGACGGCGGGCGGGATCTCCGCGTCTCGGATAGAGCGGAGTGGATCGACTTCAATATCGAAGGCTTCGGAGCGTTGATGCAACCTGTCTTGAGCCGTGCCTCGTCCGGCGCAGATAATGTAACGTGGGCCATCGGAGGGGCCACGCTTACGGCGCAAGTCGGGTTCCTACTCGGGTTTCTATCGTCGCGGGTTCTTGGTCAGTACGACACGGGGCCGTTGTTGAGCAAAGAGCGGATCGGAGAGCCCGGAAAAGTCTTCTTTCTGGACGGAAACATAGTCGCGGCTGCCGATAGGATCGGGGTTCCAGTAGACGGTTTGAGACTCTGGATCGTGCTCCACGAGATGACTCACGCACTACAATTCGAGGGCTATCCGTGGTTACGCGAACACCTCGGAAGTCTCCTCGAAGGTTTGATGGCACCCCTGGCCGAACGCCTCGGAACCGTTGAGACCATTCGCCGCATATCCCAAAACCTGCGAACCGGTGGTCGCTCCGTGGAGCTTGTGATGAGCGCGGACCAGCGTCGAGCTTTCGATACCGTGCAAGCTACTATGTCCGTTATAGAAGGCTACTCCGACTACGTGATGCACCACGTCGGTCGTGGCCTCGTCCCGGACTACGACTATCTCACCGAGCGCATGTCGAAGAGTCGTGCCCATCGTCCGCCGCTCGAGACGGCGATCTTTCGCATAACCGGTATGGATATGAAGCTCGAACAGTATCGACTCGGAGAAGAATTTGCCGATGCCGTCGTCAAACGCCAGGGCATGAGCGGACTAAATCGCGTGTGGGATCGTCCCGAGAACTTGCCAAGTTTGGAAGAGGTAAGGGACCCCGGCCTCTGGATGACGAGGATGGACGGCATCTGAGATGCGCGAGGAGTCGTCGCCGTTCACCCTAGGCTACGAGTACAGGAGTGAAGATCAAGCCCGAAGCGTCGCAGCCGACCTAGACCGCCGATTCCCCGAACGCGAGTTGTCTGGGCTTCGCATCTACAAAGTGCGTTGGAACGCGAACTTTATAGTCGAAGCCGCGTTTGACGAGCGAATTGAGGAAGGCAAGCTGCAGGATGCCCGTGCGTTACTGGGGGAATCCGGTTCTCCGGTCCATCCAGAGGATCTGGCGGATTACAAACAGGCTACGAGGGAGCGGGGGAATCCGGGTTGGTTTCGCCGGTTCTTCGGGATGGATTGAAAGTCAGTCGAGGCGTTGTTCGAGACGAGTGATCTGGTCTCGCAGTTCTTCGATTTCGTGCTCCAAATACTTCTCCTGGCCGCGAACTCTCGTGTAACCGGACTCCAACAACCAACCTAGCCCGCGAGTCGCTCGAACCGCCGTTCGTCCCACGAACCGGGCTGAGATGACGATGCCGTCCAGAGTGGTCTCACCGGCAGTACGGGCCGTTGGTGTGGCGACGAAATAGCCCAGCGCGAAACCACTGGCAGCGCCAGCAGCGCCTCCTATGAAAAATTTGCTCATGCCCTCGCGCACAGTCGAGCTTCCTCCACACCGTAGTGTCCGTTGACGACGCAAGTCTAGCATAACGTTCATACGCGGCTGTCGGGCGTTATACTTATCCGACGTGCTGGAAACGGGGAAAAACGAGCTTCTGAGAGGACTTCCGGCGGTCGATGCCGTGCTGCGTGACCCGGCTGCCGAAACCCTGATCCAAGACCACGGACGCTCGTCCCTCACCGCCGCCATCCGCTCGTCTCTCGACGAAGCCCGGCGTTCGATCCTCGAAGGCCATGAGACCACGGCGACGGCGACTTCTCTTCTGGAATCGGCTGCAATGTCGCTGTCCAGTCGCGGACTAAAGCGTGTCGTTAACGCTACCGGTGTTGTCCTGCACACGAACCTCGGTCGTTCTGTTCTCTCGGAGCGTGCGGTTGAGGCTGTGGCGCGGACGGCGAAGGGTTACTCGAACCTGGAGTATGACCTCACCTCCGGCGAGCGTGGATCTCGCTATGATCATGCTGTTCCGCTGTTGCGTGAGCTTACAACTGCTGAAGACGCGCTCGTCGTGAACAATTGCGCGGGGGCTACGTTGCTCGCGCTTTCGGCGGTTGTTGCTGAATTCGACGCGCCTGGCGAACCAGAGGTGATCGTGTCTCGCGGGCAACTCATTGAGATCGGAGGCGGATTCCGGATTCCGGAGGTCCTCGCACTCTCGGGTGCGAAACTTCGCGAAGTCGGCACAACTAACCGGACTCGTCTTGCGGACTACCGAAACGCCATAAACGAGAATACCTGCGCCATCTTGTGGGTCCATCCATCCAACTTCGAGATCGTTGGGTTCACTGAATCGGCTGGTGTTGATGAGCTTGCGACGCTTGATGTTCCGGTTGTCGCAGATATTGGGAGCGGAGCGATATCGGCCATAGGCGACGAACCTCGGGTGCGGGACGCGCTCGACGACGGCGCGGATCTCGTCATTTTCTCCGGCGATAAACTGCTTGGAGGACCGCAAGCTGGCATCACAGTCGGTTCTTCGCGCTGGATCACAGCCATGCGCCAACACCCGCTTACTCGTGCCTTGCGAGCCGACAAACTCTGCCTCGCCGCCCTCGAAGCCACCCTGACCGCCTACCTGGAAGGCACCGCGCACGACGAACTTCCAACAGTAAAGATGTTGCACGCCCCGCCGGAGGAAGTCGAAGTTCGAGCCCGG
>JBGTDE010000014.1:0-1956 GCA_041748475.1 Rubrobacteraceae bacterium
CTGTTCTCCTCCCACAACGCTCTCGCCAGGCTCATCCGGCCTCCCCGGCGAACGCCATCTCCCAGAAATCCCTCTCTAGCCGCGCCACGTTGACGAAAGCTTCTTCGGCCCGACCGTGCTCTTCGTCGGAGGATACTTGCAGGGCTTCTCCGGCGGCGGTTTCGAGACCGGCGACGTAGGCGGCGAACTCCGGGACCGTCCAATGCTCGACGAACTCACGATAGTCCGGGTGTCCAGGCACGGCACTTCTCCAGGCTTCGAGGTAGGCGCGTTCTATGGCCCAAAGACCCGTGATGCCGACCGTGTAAGACTCCACTTCGAGCGCGAGTAGCATCTCTCGGTAAGCGTTGGCTGTGGGATGGCGGAGCACGTCTAGGGCGAGATCCCTATCCCGCGCCAATCCTTCAAACCACGTTAGCTCGGCCTCCAAAGCAACGAGCCCGCCCGCTAGAACAGCCTGAGACGGCCTCGGCGCGTGGGCAAGCAACCGAGTCTGAAAGGGGAGCAAGTCTAAGACGTACAGATAATCCTGCACGAGCCACCGCTCGAAAGCCCCGGCGGGCAGCGATCCTTCCCTGACACCGTCGAGAAACGGGTGATGGGTGGCCTCATGCCAGAGGTCGGCATATTGGTCGAGGAGTCCTTCGGGGCCGGAGTTCAAGATCGTCCCGAGAGCCGGTACACGGCTCTGGTGGGTATCCCCGTGTCTTTCGAAGCTGTCAAAAGCGCGTCCTCCTTCTCCGAGTATTCGGGGGACACGCCGATAAGATTCTGGAATCTCCCTGCGCCGGCATTATCCGGATCAGGTTCAGCGGGTCGGCGCGTTGGGATCACCCCGCGCCCTCTCAGCCTCTCGGCTCCCCGGTCTTTTTTACCCGCCGTTAATCTACAGTATCGCCACGCCTCGCACAAGTACAGACGCACTAGAACCACCCAACGAAAAAGGGAGAGGCCGAAGCCCCTCCCTGACACTGCTGTCTATCTTTGAGCTACTCGAAGTAGTTGGCTGCCTTCGAGGTGTAGCTCTCCTGGTCCTCGGGGACTTCGTCCTCGGGGAAGATGGCCTCAACGGGACACTCCGGCTCGCAGGCGCCGCAGTCGATGCACTCCTCCGGGTTGATCATGTAGTGGTCGCCAGCATCGTAGATGCAATCGACCGGGCACACCTCCACACAGCTCTGATCCTTGGTGCCGATGCACGGCTCTGTAATAACGTAGGTCATCCTACCGCTCCTCTCTGTCATCTTTCCGTAACCGCTTTATACCAGCCCAATACCTACGCCGACACCTACGGTTGACCCCCGTCGCCACCACGCATGATTAACATCATGACCAGATGTGATCTGGATCAAAACTCCAGCAAAATCGGGGGTTATCGGGAGCGATTCTCAGGTACGGGAGCGAAGTTCGGCTGGCTTGAGGATGGTGATGCTCTTGCTGTCGAGTTCGAGGATGTCTTCGCGGGCGAGTCGGGAGAGAGCTCGGGAGAGGGCTTCGCGGGAAATTCCGGTGGCTTCGGCCATCTCCTGCCGACTCAGGGACGGCTCGAAGACGACGCCGCGTTTAGTCACTCGGCCCTCTTCGGTGGCGAGGTTGATAAGCATTCGAGCTACCCTTTGCGGGGCGCTGTGGAAGACGAGATCGGCCACGAGGTCTTCCAGTTCGCGAGCTCGGGCGGCGAGGGTTCGGGCCAGTCGCAGGGAAGCGTCGGGGAAGCGGCTGGTGATCTCGACCAGGTCGTCGCGGAAGACGGCGTAGAGGGTGCAATCGGTCAGGGCGGTGGCTCCCTGACTCTGAGGGCGAGCTTCCAGGGCCGATGCCAGTCCGAGTACGGCACCATCGCCGACAACGTTCAAGATCTGATCCCGCGCCTTAGCCCCCCCATAGGACCGATACAGTTTCACCCGACCGTCGCGCATGAAATAAACCGCACCGGAAGGCTCGCCCTCCCGGTAG
>JBGTDE010000015.1:0-4876 GCA_041748475.1 Rubrobacteraceae bacterium
GCGGATCAAAGTGTTCCTGCTGGAGATCCGGGAGCCGGGTCGCGGTCCTAGCATGACCGTGAGCCGTCGTCACGAGGGGCTTTTGCGAGGTCTGTTCGAGCTGGAAGTACCGGAGATCTACGACGGACTCGTGGAGATCAAAGCCATCGCTCGCGAAGGCGGACTGCGCTCCAAAGTGGCGGTCTGGTCCAACGAGCAGGGGATAGACCCTGTCGGGGCGTGCGTCGGGCCGCGGGGGAGCCGCGTTCGGGCGGTCGTCTCCGAGCTACGCAACGAGAAGATCGACATAATCCAGTGGCATCCAGACCCGGCGCAGTTCATAGCGAAAGCCTTGAGTCCGGCGCGGGTGCGGGAGGTCTACCTGGACGAAGATGAGCGTCAGGCTGAGGTGATCGTACCGGATGATCAACTATCTCTGGCTATCGGTCGTGAAGGCCAGAACGCCCGACTCGCCGTGAAACTAACGGACTGGAAGATAGACATAAAGCCGGAGAGCCAGGCCACAGATTACGACGACGCGGTGGAAGGTTGGGAGCCTGAAGAGGACTCCGCGATGCACCGGTGCCGGGCGGTTCTCTCGAACGGTCGCCGCTGCGCCAACACTGCGCTGTCCGGCTCGCTGTTCTGCGGGATCGCATCGCATCAGGAGCAAGCCGCCGAATTCGCGGGCATGGTCCAGGGTGGCGATGCCGAAGGAAGCGATGAGAGCGACGCAGCGGATGTAACCGGGGACGCTACAGAGACCCCGCAGGAGGTAGTGGATGAGTAAGCGCGTATATGAGATCGCGAAAGAACTGGGACTGAACAACAAAGAGGTCATCAGCCGCTTCAACGCAGCCGGTGTCGAAGTGAACCATCACTCCGCGTCCATAGCAGACCCGGATTTTGAGAAGGTATTCGGCGGCGGCAACGGTCAGGCGGTCGCGCCAGAGACGACGAACGGTCGCTCCGAGGCGCAGCAAGCTGAAGTCAAAGAGGCTCAGGCGGAAGCGGCGGAGTCCGGTGATAAGTTGGCGGTCGCTGACGCGCCTGCGGATAAGACTGTCTCCGAGCCTGCGGCGACTCAAGGTGGGAGTGGTGGGAGCTCCGGAGGTGGTTCGCGCAAGCGTCGGCGGGTGGTTATTGATGCCAGCGCGACGAATCGCGGGCCTCGGTCGGCGGCTCCAGCAAAAGAAGCCGCACCCAAGCCGAAGGAGGAGAAGCCTGCGGAGAAAGTAGTCGCTCGGGTCGAGCCCGGTGCTACGGTCAAGGATCTCGCGGACGCGCTAGAAATACCTCCCGCTCAAATCATCAAGGTCTTGATGGGTCTCGGGGAGATGCGGACGGTCACCCAGACGCTCTCCAACGAAGAGATAGAACTTATCGCCGAGGAACTTGAGCAAGAGGTTGAGGTACGGGCCATCGAGGAACCCGTCATCGAGGAAGTAATTCCGGAGGACGACCCGGCTGATCTCGTAGAGAAACCACCGGTCGTTACGGTGATGGGTCACGTTGACCACGGCAAGACGAGCCTTCTGGACCGCATCCGAAAGGCGAGCGTCCAGACTGGTGAAGCCGGTGGGATCACGCAGCACATCGGGGCGTATCAGGCGACGGTTGGCGACAAGAGCATCACGTTTATCGACACGCCAGGCCACGCGGCCTTTACCGAGATGCGGGCGCGGGGCGCGAAGGTTACGGACATCGTAATCCTCGTCGTGGCCGCTGACGACGGCATCATGCCGCAGACCCAGGAGGCCATCGAGCACTCCAGGGCCGCAGGCGTACCGCTTGTGGTGGCTTTGAATAAGATCGACGTTCCAAATGCCAATCCGGATAGGGTTCTCGGACAGCTCTCCGAGCAGGGTCTCATGCCGGAGTCTTATGGCGGCGAGACTGTTACGGTTCCGGTCTCGGCTAAGACTGGCGAAGGTTTCGAAGAATTGCTTGAGAATATCCTGGTCGTAGCGGAGTTGGAGGAGTTGAAGAGCAACCCCAAAGCACCGGCAAGTGGGTATGTGATCGAGGGTGAGCGAGATCCCGGTCGTGGGCCGGTCGCGACTCTGCTGCTCTCTCGCGGAACACTAAACAAGGGCGATGTCGTCCTCGCGGGAACGGCCTACGGTCGTGTGCGGGCGATGCTGGACTACACTGGAACTCGCGTCAAGGACGCTGTACCAGGCGACGCGGTCGAGATCCTAGGTCTCTCCGGCGTGCCGGAAGCGGGAACTCGCTTCGAGGTCGTGGAGCGCGAGCGCGTAGCCCGCGACCGTGCCCAGCACGCCGAATCTGCTCTTCAACGGATCGAGTTGGCGCAGGGTGGCTCGCGCCGGACGCTCGAAGAGTTGCTCGGCGAGGGAGGTACTCAAGACCTCAACCTCGTCATAAAGGCCGATGTCGCTGGTTCCGTCGAGGCTTTGAAAGAAGCCCTGGCGAAGCTCTCGACCGATGAAGTGCGCGTTAATATCGTGCGATCGGGCGTTGGGGCTCTGACGGATTCTGACGTGATGCTGGGGTCCGCGAGCGATGGTATCTTGCTCGGGTTCAACGTGCGGCCGACGAGCACGGCCAAGCAGGTCGCGGAGCGCGAAGGCGTTGAGATACGTCTCTACGATGTGATCTACAAGGCACTCGAAGAGATCGAGGCAGCGATGCGCGGAATGCTCGCCCCCGATCAGCAGGAGCAGGAAACTGGCAGCGCCGAAATTCGTCAGGTCTTCAAGGTTCCGAACATTGGGGCCGTCGCTGGCTGCATGGTGACCTCCGGGGAGATCTCACGCAACGACCGCATCCGCGTGGTGCGGGACGGAACGGTGATCTACGAGGGTTCGTTGGCATCCTTGCGGCGTTTCAAGGATGATGCTCGTTCGGTCCGCGAGGGCTTCGAGTGTGGTATCGGCATAGAGAACTTCAACGACGTCAAGGAAGGCGACGTTTTGGAGGGTTTCGTGGTCGTCGAGATACCGAGGTAACCGGGGGCTCTTGTTCTGCGTTGTAAGGCTGGAGATGTCGTTGCCCTACGCCTCCAGCCTAAAGGACAAACGTCAGACAATACGCTCCTTGAAGGATCGGCTGCGCCGCAAGAACGTCTCAGTGGTTGAATCGGATCATCAGGATTCATGGCAGCGGGCGACGGTCGAGTTTGCCATAGCCGCTGTATCGCGGGGTGCTGCCGAGGAGAAACGCGAAGAAGTACGGCGTGCGCTGCTCAACTACGAGGCGTTGATGATAGTAGATTGGCGGGAGGAGTTCGTTAAGCTATGAGTGAACGCACGAGAAAAATAGAATCCCAACTGCGAGAGATCGTCAGCGAGCAAGTCGCGTCGCTCTCGGACCCGCGCATCAACGGGCTCGTTACGGTAACCGCGGCGCGTGTCAGTCCAGATCTCGCACAGGCCACTATCTTCTACAGTGTCCTTGACGGAGAGGACGAAACGTCGGCCCACGAGGGTTTACAGAGCGCCGCCGGGCGCATACAGTCCGCTGTCGGATCTCAGACGCACATGAAACGCACGCCACGACTACGTTTTGAGCCGGATCCCGTGCCAGAGCAAGCCAACAAAATTGATGCTGCACTCAAGGAGGTACAACAGAGTGACCACGCAGACCACCGGTAACGCTATTGGCGAGATCGCCGATTACCTTAAAACTCTGGATAAAGTCGCCATCACCACGCACGTAGGAGCGGACGGAGATGCCATCGGTTCCTCCGCCGCACTCCTGGCGTTGATGCGAGCACTCGGCGCGGAGGCGGTCTTCTGCCACAGAGAAGAAGTTCCGAAGTACCTACGGTGGATGATCCCGGACGCCCAAACCGAGCTGCCGGAGGGCTACGACCTACTGGTCGTGGATACTTCCCGCGAGGATCGGGCCGGAGTCACGGGCGAGCCTCGCTTGAACCTGGATCACCACGAGGACAATCCGCACTACGCGGAATACAACCTCGTCAATGCCCGAGCCGCCGCGACCGCCGAGTTGATAGCGGATCTCTACGCGGAACTCGACGTCCCGATGGAGATGGAGGCTGCCGAGGCGATCTACGTCGGGCTCCGTACTGATACGGGTGGATTCCGTTTCCGCAACGTCTCGCCGCGAGCCCACGAAATGGTCGCTGATCTGTTGCGGGCGGGTGTAGTCCCGGCTGTGGTGGACGACAGGATCAACCGCACCGGTACCATCGAACAACTGAAGATCGTCGGCGCTTCTCTCGACAACGCTGTCCGCTACGGCGAAGCGATCATCACGACGGTCGACAACGACGACTACAAACGCACCGGCGCGACCGAGCTCGACTCTAAGGAATCCATCGACCACCTTCGAACCGTATCTGGGGTGGATGTCGTGGCTCACTTGCGCGAAGTAGAGGCTGGTACGAAGGGCTCTCTGCGCTCGGAGACGGTGGATGTCGCTGAGATAGCCCGGCGCTTTGGCGGCGGCGGTCATCGGCTCGCGGCTGGTTACACTGTCCCGATGCGTCCGGCGGAGGCTAGGGAGCAGCTTTTGGACAACCTCAAGGGCGTTGTGGATCTCGGGGGCGCGAGATAGCTGATTCGGCTCTATCCGGCGCTCTGCTGCTGGACAAGCCGAGCGGTGTCACCAGCGCCGGTGCCGTGGCCGTGGTCAAGCGGATGCTGCCTCGCAAGACCAAGATCGGCCACACGGGAACCCTGGACCCGCTAGCATCCGGCCTTCTGGTCCTCGTAATAGGCCGCGCCACGCGCCTCTCTCAATACGTGACCGGCCTCGACAAGACCTACACCGCCACAGCACGATTCGGGGCGGTCTCCGACTCCCTGGACGCTGACGGTGAGATCACAGCTCTGAACACCCCAATGCCGACCGAAGACGATATAAACGCTGCGATCCCAAACTTTGTCGGAGATATCGAGCAGATCCC
>JBGTDE010000016.1:0-2238 GCA_041748475.1 Rubrobacteraceae bacterium
CCGGGATTCTTCTGCAGGTCCATCCACTTTGTCGACTATCCTGAAGTCGATGCCATTTTGAGCCAGCACGTTCGCCATCGTAAGACCCGTAGGTCCCGCTCCGATAATCAGTACATCCGTTTCCATCCCAAGCTCCTCTCCGGTTACCTTTCGTTCCAGACAGCCCTGAGGTACAGGTCTACTATCTCTTCGATCTTCTCTTGCGTAGGCGGCTGTGGTTGTCCTTCGGATCGAAACAACCCGTCGATCATGGCGTAGCTGAGCAACGGCCCCATCAACATCCGGGCCATAATCTCCGGGTCGCCATCGACGAGCAACCCGTTTCTCTGCGAACATTGGATCATTGCGGAACTTTCCCGAATACCCCGTTCGGGGACCGTGGAGCGGAAGATCTCGCCCAACTTCGGAAAGCGATGGGAATCGGCGATTATTGTCCGTAACAGCGCAAGATACTCCGGGTCCATCATGGTCGATAAGATCTTTTCCGCCAACCTAACAAGCGCCTCACGCAACTCCTCCTGGCTACTCGGCTCGATGCCCCGCACGAATTCCAACACCTGCGTCTGCGGATTCTCGATAGTGAGCCCGCGCAACACGTCCTGGAAAAGCTCCTCCTTGCTAGGGTAGTAGGAATAAAGTGTCCGCTTCGACACCCCAGCCTCACGGGCTATCACGTCCGTACTCGCAGCAGCGAAACCTTCTCGCAGAAACACCCGCCGAGCACCAGACAGGATCTGACCCTGCTTCGCCACAGCCCTCGAACTCTGCTCATCCGACTTGATAGCCAGAGCCTAACTCCCTACAAGTAAACTAAACAGTACCGTTTTATTGTTGCCCGCCGTTGGGTTTCTGTCAAGAGCAATCTTTTAGAGGAGGTGTTTAGGTTAGAAAGAAAGCTAGCAATGCAGCGGAGAAGGTGCAGGCTAGATTGGTCAGCTCATTACCGATTTTGGGGACGAGAGCCCCGATCAAGCTGTCAACCACCGTTCCGATAAAGGCCGCGAAAGCCACGACAACTAGCGTAAAGGTTTCATCGAAGACCCCTAGTGCGTAACCGAAGGCGGCTGTCAGCAGGGCCGCCACGACTCCTGCCGATGTGCCTGTGAGAGAGATACCCCCATCAGCACCAGGTGAAATCCTCCTGAAAGTGGTGATGAGTCTTGGGTGTCGTCCGAATAGTTGGCCGACTTCGGACTCCGCGGTATCCGCGAAAGCAGCACCGAGAGAGGCGACAAATGCGGCGGCGAACGACTCTAATCCCGTAAAGGCGACTAACAATGCGCAGACCACGGCTACAGTGCAATTTGCTGCGGCGTTTTTAGCTCCTCGGCGCCCACCTCGTTCCTGGGCGGTACCGGCGCGGGACTTGGTCATGTATCCGAAGCGGGTCAATGCGGAGCCACCGACGACGAATAACGCGAGGATCGCAAACCCTTGAGGCCCAAGAGAAGCGTAGATCACAGCCCCAACTACGAATCCGCCTGCAGCACCCCCCATACTCACCATGCCCAGTACGTATGCCAGCACCGCAAAGGCCGCCGTCACGCCGATAGCCGCTAGTAGGATGGGGATGGACATTTAGAGATGTAGGTAAATTTATCCGCCAGTTTGAGCATCGCTGAGTATGTTATCAATCGACTAAAAGAGTAGATTGCCCTGGGGGGATCAACTAACCAATACCTACGTATTACTTGCGGAAATTCTCCAGGGATCTCCGCAGCAGGTGCCGGGCGTAGGCTCCGCACTCGACTCCGGAGGCGTTTAGTAGGGCGGGCTCGATCCGACCGACTCTCACACCTGTCGCCGTTAGGCGTTCTACCCCCTGATACAACAACGAACCAGCGAGGGGACTCGTCTGATCCGGCACAGCGACCACCAAACCATAGATGTTTGAATTCCCGACCGCTCCCATAGCATCCACCTCCTCCGGGCGATCCTGCCCGACGATGAAGACGTTCAGGAGAGGTGCATCCGGTCGCTCTTGGCCTCGCTCTTCACGAATGCTTTTCCAAAGAGCCGTACTCTTCGTGAAACCGATGTCCAGCGCCGCACGGGACAGTTCGGCCCACACATCCTTCGCCACATGTCGGGCCAGAGAACTCTCATAATCCACGAACATTCCCACCGTTACCGCAGTCCTCTGATGTATGCCAGCGGGATTCAAGCGCGTTCTTCGTTCCCGCGCTTCTCCAATCGGCGCTGGAAGACTTCTATCTCCTTGACCGTTTGTAGGTCGCC
>JBGTDE010000017.1:0-3436 GCA_041748475.1 Rubrobacteraceae bacterium
GGGGTTGAGGCGGATCAGGCCGAGGGAAGTCCAGACGAAGGGGATCAGACCGAGCACGACTCCGGCGACGGTGGACAGCAGATCTTCAGCCGCGAGATGGACGCGACCATCGGCAACACGGTCGCAAGCCGGTTGGAAGATGTGGAGAAGGCGCTAGAGAAGATAGAAGCCGGTACCTACGGTATCTGCGGGGACACGGGTGAGGAGATCCCCAAAGGTCGCTTAGAGGTTATGCCTGAAGCGATCCGCACGGTGGAAGCGCAGCAGAGCTTTGAGCGGGAGCGTCGTCCGCCTACCTCGTAGATCCGAGCGGTATAATTCCCGGCATGACTCGATACTCTTCTCCGAACGGAGATTCGCAGGACAAACCCATGTTCCGTAGCGACCTTGAGGAGCGAGCTTCATCTCCCAGCTACGAACCAGTAAAGCCACAGAGCGGCCTATGGAGCTTCATCAAGAAGTTTGGTGCGCCGCTTATCGCCATCGGGCTTCTGCTGTCCAAGTTCAAGGGACTGGCTCTGTTGCTGTTAAAGGTCAAGTTCCTGGGTACGGCCTTGACGATGCTCGTGAGCATCGGGGCTTATGCGTTGCTGTTTCCGTGGAGTTTCGCGGTCGGGATAGTGCTCTTGATCTGGGTTCACGAGATGGGCCACGTGCTCCAACTCAAACGAGAAGGTATCGCAGCGTCGGCGCCGATGTTCATCCCGTTTCTAGGCGCGTTCGTGGCGATGAAACAGATGCCGAAGGATGCCCTTGCGGAGGCGCGGGTTGGGCTTGCCGGGCCGATACTGGGTACTATGGGCGGATTTGCGGTTTTGGGTCTCTACGCGCTGACAGGTGAGCCGGTGTTTCTGGGGTTGGCGTACTTCAATTTCCTGATCAACCTGTTCAACCTCGCGCCGTTGTTACCTCTGGACGGTGGCCGGGCGGTTGGGGCGATGTCTCTGGTGTTTCAGGTGCTTGGTTTGGGAATGATGGTGGTGATGGTGTTCATCGCGCCGATCATGGCGTTTGTCGCGATACTCGGATTGCCGGAGTTGTGGAACCGCTGGAAGACGCGCAACGAGCCAGAAGGCCGAGCGTACTATGATCTTCCGCTGAAGAGTAGAGTTGGAGTGGGTGTTGTGTATATAGGACTGATAGTTACCCTCGGGCTGTTGACGGCGGCTACATTCGTACCCAACCCTGAAAGGGCGTTCGGATGAGGACGATGCTCTACACCGGAAAAGGTGGTGTGGGGAAGACCAGCGTTGCGGCGGCTACCGCTTTGAAAGCGGCGAAGGCGGGCAAGAAAGTGCTTGTAATGAGCACGGACCCGGCCCACTCGCTGGCGGACGCTTTCGATACGTCGATTGGACCGGAGCCAAAAGAGATGGCGACGGGGTTGTGGGCTCAGGAGATGGATCACACCACCATGATCGAAGACTCGTGGAGCGAGATCCAGACCTACATGACGAAACTTTTCGAGTGGCAAGGCTCGAACGCCCTGGAAGCTGAGGAACTGGCGATGCTACCAGGCATGGACGAGCTATTCGGCCTCTTGATGGTTCGTCGTCACCACCAGGAATCCAAGTACGACGCCTTAATAGTCGATGCCGCCCCAACCGGCGAAACACTGAAGCTCCTCTCTCTCCCGGACCACATGAGTTGGTACGTCGAGAAGCTCTTCCCAATTCAACGCCGGGCCGCCAAACTAGTGCGACCGTTCGCTGGCCGAACAAAATCCCTTCCGCCACTGCCCGACGACAGCGTTTTCGCCGCCGGACAGAAATTCTACGAAGCAATAGCGAGCGTCGAGGAGATCCTCACAAATCGCGAAAACGCCTCGGTGCGTCTGGTCGTCAACGCCGAGAAAATGGTCATCGCAGAGGCCCGGCGAGCGTACACCTATCTCAACCTCTACGATTACGGAGTGGATGCGATAGTAGTGAACCGCCTGCTGCCGGACACTATCACGGACCCGTATTTTGAGCGGTGGCGCGAGGCTCAGGGGCGGCACATGGCGACCATAGACGAATCTTTCTCTCCAATACCGATTCTGAAGGCCCGGTTGTTCGATCGGGAGATGTTTGGTCTGGAGGCGTTGGAGGCTCTGGCCGACGACGTGTTCGAGGAGGCGGAGCCACTTCAGATGTTGTTTCGTGGTGCGTCGCACGACATCGTCAAAAATGGTAGCGGGTACGAGGTGATCTTCTATCTTCCGTTGGTCGAGAAAGGCGAGGTGGACCTCTCAAAACGCGGCTCCGAGTTGCTGGTGAAAGTTGGCAGCTACCGACGCAATATCCTGCTACCGGATGCTCTGGCCCGACTATCTGCGGCAAGTGCGACCGTCGAAGAGAATCGTTTGAAAGTGAGATTGAAAGATGCCGGAGAATGAGTCCAAAGATAAAGGAACAATGCTCGGCGTGATGGCTTATCTGCTCGTTCCGGGAGAGCGTCGGAGGCAAGCGGCGACACATTTTCAGAAGGCTGGATTCGAGGCTTTGAAGGGTTTCGGGGCTCTGGCTAGACCATCTGAGAATTCGGTGGAGCGGAAGGCGGAGCAGCGCGAGAAGATCGAGATCGAATAAAGGGTAGATACATCGCGGAGACCGAAGACATTGTAAGGAGGAAGCGATGATTGGACGAGCGGCACGAAAATTTGCTGAGTTGGCCCGGAAAGAGGCGATGGTCGCGTTCCCGGCGGCGAGGCGTGCGGCGAGCCACAGCATGGGAACGTTTCTAAAGAAATTCTCCGAGGAGTACGCGAAGGAGCGAAGGAAGAAGCTCTGAGAGCTTTTTGGTGAACGATCTGCTTGGAGCGCGGTGGCGGTGGTAGTAAGATACGTTTAACAAATTCTAGTAGGCAGTGACTGGAGAGAAGCATGGCTGAGAACGGGCAGCAGACAGGGACTTTTAGGGTCAAGAGTGGGATGGCGCAGATGCTCAAAGGCGGTGTCATCATGGATGTGGTCGACGCAGAGCAGGCCCGTATCGCTGAGGAATCCTGAGCGGTGGCAGTTATGGCGCTTGAGCGGGTTCCGGCAGACATCAGGGCTGATGGTGGCGTGGCTCGGATGAGCGACCCGGAGATGATCTCAGAGATCCAGGCTACAGTCTCGATCCCGGTGATGGCGAAGGCTCGTATCGGACACTTCGTCGAAGCTCAAGTCCTCGAAGCTCTGGAAGTCGACTACATCGACGAGTCGGAAGTCCTTACGCCCGCCGACGAGAAGCATCACATAGACAAGGCGGCTTTCGAGGTTCCGTTCGTATGCGGCGCCACGAACCTCGGGGAAGCGTTGCGGCGCATAGGAGAGGGCGCGGCCATGATCCGGTCAAAAGGCGAGGCCGGGACCGGCAACGTCGTAGAGGCCGTCCGCCACATGCGCTCGATAATCGGGGGCATTCGTAGGCTGGGTGTCCTGGACGACGAGGAGCTTATGTCGGAGGCCAA
>JBGTDE010000018.1:0-3704 GCA_041748475.1 Rubrobacteraceae bacterium
GCCACCAACATCAGCACGACGGCGATATAGATCCACCGCAAGTGCCGCTGCCAAAATCGATAATTGATAATAGCCAACGGGATCGCGCCAAGTACCCCTGCGATGAAACCCATGCCCTGACTTATAGCCAGCCCGCGCCCCTGGTCAACGTCTGCAATGTAAACCGCGAAGATTCCAAACCCGGAGAGCGCGAGCGTCACGAAAAGCAGAGTAAAATCGACGGAGCCGAGCATACCCGGCGCGCTCTTATCAACGGCTCTTGGGGTTGTTCGGGTCAGACTCAACGGGTCTCCCTAGAGCGCACGACGTTCAACAACCATCCCCCTAGTAGATAGGCCAACACTACGTTCAACAGGGCATCCGGTAACGCGCCCCCTATAATGTACTCTCCAACCGCTGGTCCCGTCGAAGTCGTCAGCTTCAAGGACGTGAGGCTTATGAGATCGTAAGCGAAGACCGAGACACCCGCAACCTGAGCCAACAGAAATCTTTGGGCGTTCTTGAGCCGGGCGGCCCCCACTCGCATGGAGAGCGTCGCGGCGATGAGCCCTCCAAGAGCCCCAACTCCAAACAATCCGCCGCCGAGGGCGTCGACCAACGTACCCCCGAAGAATCCGAGAAGGACGGCCTGAAGCTCACGCAGACCCGAGACCGCGAAGACCACCGCTATGACCACGAATTTTGGGGATATCCAGCCAAAAGCCAGGAACGGACCAACTACCGCCTCCAATACGGCGGCTGCCGCGACAACCACGGCGGCCCGCAGTACAGAAGTCTCCGCCATCATGTACGACACGAGTTAATTACCGTCTAACACGATGCCAACATTCAGCGAATATCTTCTACCAACCAACGATCACCCGCACCTCTTCGAGCTCTTCGGGTTTTACGGCTGGAGTCACAACAATTTTCTTGAATTGATCTATGTCCGTGGCGGTGGAACTCTCGACTTTTCCGACCAACAGTCCCGGTGGATATAGAAGTTCTTTGTCGCCCGCACGTCCGCTTGTCACGACGAAATCGTCCTTCTCGGCCCGGTCCCCGAGGTTGACGAGCTCTATCCCGAGATAAGATTCCCACGTCGTTCCAAGAAGTCCCTGCCCGAACGGAACGCCCTCCTCCGTCTCCTGGGCCGTTAGCTCACCGGTATTAGGGTCGATGGCGTCGGGAGGTACGATCCTCACCCCAGCCTTGAACTCCGGGTCCGTGACAAGCAAAACTTCCGAGGTATTCTCCGTGACGCTCATGGTCCGACCAACAAGAAGGTTGTCGCCTACGACTACGGGCATCTCGGGCTTTATGCCTTCCCTGGTACCAACGTTGAGGCGAATTCGCTCGGAGAACTGGTCGCCAACCGGCGCTACCACGCGGGCGAGTGGCCCATACTCGTAGGTGGAGCGGCTTCCATCGACCATCTCGCGCAGGCGTTCATTCTCGCGGCGAAGTCTCGACAGCTCCGCGACTGCGGCATCGCTCTCGCGACGTTCCAGGCGCAGTTCGTCCGTCTTATCGTCCTTGAAAGCTCCCTCGACACGACCGCGTACACTGTCGAGTGGAGACGCGACCGTCGAGACACCGCTCCGCATGGGTTGAAGCACTTCCGCCGCACCGAGTTGAATAGTGTGCAGTGGGCCGTCAGAACCCTCTTTCACGTAGATTGTAAAAAGAGTCAGGCTGGTTACGCAGAGGATCAGCAAAGCCGCGAGACCGCTTGCCGCGCCGGATCTCTTGTGGCCCATAAACCTAGGCTACCCGGAAGATAGGGCGCTGCGGTAGTACTCCATCTCGTCGAGGGAGCGACCGCTGCCGATAGCCACGCACATCAATGGTTCGTCAGCGATGTGAACCGGTATGCCGGTTTCGCGCCGCAGGCGTTCGTCTATGAGCCTGAGCATTGCTCCACCGCCCGCGAGCACCATGCCCCGGTCCATAATGTCGGAGGCGAGTTCCGGCGGTGTGCGATCCAGGGTATCCCGGACAGCGGCGATGATCGCATCGACCGGGATGCTGATAGCCTCGCGAACTTCCTCACTCGTAATGACGATGGTCTTGGGAAGTCCCGTGACCAAGTCACGGCCTCGAATCTCAGCCGATTCCTCTTCTTCCATACGGAAGGCGCTGCCGAGTTCTATCTTCAGTTGCTCGGCGGTCTGGGTGCCGATGGCGAGCTTGTATTCCTTCTGGATGTAGGTCGTGATCGCATCGTCCACGTCATCCCCGGCTATGCGTATCGACGACTTCGTCACGATGCCACCCAGGGAGATCACAGCTACCTCGCTCGTCCCGCCGCCAATGTCCACGATCATGGACCCTTGCGCCTCATTAACCGGCAGCCCCGCGCCAATTGATGCCGCTAACGGCTCTTCGATAGTGAAAGCCTGCCGCGCTCCAGCGGATTCGGTCGCCTCTTTCACAGCCCTGAGCTCCACGCCCGTTACGCCCGAAGGAACGCAGACTACGACGCGAGGGCCGATCAGGGACCGGAAGATCCGTCGCTGAGGCTGCGCCTTGCGGATGAAGTACGCGAGCATCTTCTCCGTAACCTCGAAGTCCGCTATCACGCCGTCCTTGAGAGGTCGCATAGCCACGATATTGCCCGGCGTCCGCCCGAGCATTCGCTTCGCAGTCTCGCCGACGGCTACAACCTTATCCGTTTTGGTGTCGATGGCGACGACCGAGGGCTCGGAGAGCACGATGCCCTGTCCCTTGACGAACACCAGCGTGTTCGCCGTCCCGAGGTCTATAGCCACATCCCGCCCGAAAATTCCTCCAAACATACCGCGCCCCATCCGTGTCTTTTACTCAGGCTCCAAACCTTGCGGCCTAGAGCAGATCGTGTTCCTTCATACTAAAGTATCCGTCGCCCAGGATCACGTGATCCAAGACCTCTATACCCAATATCTTCGCCGCTTCACCTATTCTACTCGTTACTTCTCGGTCTTCGCGGCTGGGCTCCATTTTACCGCTCGGATGGTTATGCGCCAGCACTACACTCGCGGCACTAGCTCGTATCGCCGGTTTGAAGACTTCTCGCGGATGAACCAACGTCGACGACAGCGTTCCAACCGACACGGTTGGCGACTCTAAAACCTCGTTTTTGGTGTTCAAGAGCACGACGACGAAGTTCTCACGATCCAAATTAGCGATTCGCCCCCTCAAGAGCCCGTCTACATCCGCCGGGGATGATATCATGGGCCTCCCTGGGTTACGAACCCTTCCAAGTCTTTTTCCAAACTCGACCGCCGCCAAAATAACACACGCTTTCGCCTCCCCTATTCCGTGTATCCGCACGAGATCGTGTACAGTCACGTTATGCAATCCGAAGAGATCTCCGTTCTCCGAGATCACCTCGCTTGCAAGCTCGACAGCGGTCTTCTCACGGCTCCCGATGCCAAAGAGAATGCCAAGCAACTCGGAGTTGGAAAGCGCTGAGGATCCAGCCTCCAGCAGTCGTTCCCGAGGCCGTAATTCGGGCGGAAGTTGCTTTAACGTATAGCGTTGCTTTCCCACACAGGTATCATAACGCTCAAATTCCAAAGGTGCTCGAAGCACGCCGAGATCTCAGAGAATATCTAATACCAGTAGACACCGAAGTCTCGCAACATCCGCACGGTCAGGGAGATGGGAAGACCAACGACGTTGGTGTAGTCGCCCCCGATCCACTCGACAAACATCGCGGCCTGTCCTTGAATAGCGTACCCACC
>JBGTDE010000019.1:0-2036 GCA_041748475.1 Rubrobacteraceae bacterium
TTCCGCATCGACGCGGTCACGGGCGGCAAGGACGCGCTGGGCGAGGTGCGGGTCTCAGTCGAATTTGAGGGTAACGAGTACGCCGGACGTGGTCTCTCTCAAGACGTGGTCGAAGCGGCGGCTCGCGCCTACGTGCGGGCGGTCAACGTGTACACCGCCGGAAAGGTCGGTGTGAAGTGGGACGCGGCGGTAACTCCGTAGCAACGCCCCCAAACCCCGTCACCCTCCCCGGCTACCGGCTGTGGGAGGGTGATGTCCCGCTACTCTATCCACCTCACCTGGCGGATCAAGCACGAGAGGTTCAGCACTATCTGACGCAAGGTACGGATGTACTCTCGGAGGTTCTGGCCGTCGGGCCGCCAGACGCTATGGCAATGCTCGTGGCGAACGAGGACTGGAAGAACGCGCCTCGGGAGAGCGGGCGTCCCTATCCGCCGGGCCTCCCCTACTTTACGCGCTCCGTCGCGCCGCCCGCGCTCGTGCTGCCGGAGGAGTTGTCGCCAGTCTTTCAGCCGCGCACGATGGCCACCCTGCCGCTAGCCATCTGGCACGAGTTGGCGCACGCATTTCTGCTGCAGCGGGAAGTCGTAAAGACCCCAGCGTGGCTCGGCGAGTTTTTGCCGCAGGCGGCAGCGGTCATTGTGGCACGGGGGATGGGGCTGTCGATGAGCGATCATCTCAACCATATTGAAGATGCTCCCGGCCTGACCGTACGAGGTTTCGAGGGGCGCGGTGAAGCAGGGAGTCAGATGCTCCACCAAAACTTGTTGCTGCGGTTCGCAGCGGCGGCTTTAGAAGAGTTCGGAGAAGGTTTCCTGGAGAGGCTTTCTCGCGCGCTGTGGGATGAAGATGAGATAGTCGATGAACGGCGGGCGGAGAAATTGCTCGCGGCGGCGCTCGGTCCCTGTGGGGCAGAGTGGCTACAGTCCAGACCGGAATTTTAGGAGAAGACATGCGTGATTCTTTCGACATACTGCTACTACCAGGTGACGGCATCGGGCCGGAGGTGATCGGAGCCGCCCGTGAGGTGATGGATATAGCGGCAGCTCACTACGACGTAAAGCTATCTTACGAGGAACGTAAGATCGGGGGTACCGCCATCCGAGACGAGGGCGATCCCATCTCCGACGAGACCCTCGAAGCCGCCGCGGCCTCGGACTCCGTCGTACTCGGCGCGGTCGGCCACCCGGACTTCGACGCCGCTCCTGTTCGACCGGAAGCCGGGCTGCTGAAGCTCCGCAAGTACCTCGGGGCGTTCGCGAATCTGCGTCCCGTCGTCGCACTGCCTGCGCTGCTCGAAGCTTCCACATTGAAGAAGGAAGTCGTGGAGGGTGTAGACATACTTATTATCCGAGAGCTGACGGGTGGAGCGTACTTCGGTGAGAAAGAAGAAGGTGAGGATCGGGCAAGCGACCTCTCCGTCTACACGCGGGATGAAGTCGTACGCGTGGCTCGGGTCGCCTTCGAGGCCGCGAAACGCCGCAAACGGCGCTTGACCTCAGTGGACAAGGCCAACGTCATGGCAACGGGCCGCCTGTGGCGTAAGGTCGTGGTGGAAGTCGCGGAAGAATATCCCGAGGTCGAGTTGGAGCACGTGCTCGTGGATGCTGCGGCGATGTTCCTTATTCGAGACCCCAAACGTTTCGACGTGATGCTCACGGAGAACCTTTTCGGCGACATCCTCTCCGACGAAGCGGCCATGCTCCCAGGCTCGATGGGGATGCTTCCATCCGCCTCGCTCGGTGAACCCGGCGCACCAGGAATCTTCGAGCCCGTCCACGGTTCCGCCCCAGATATCGCCGGGCAGGGAAAAGCCAACCCGTACGCGACCATCCTCTCCACCGCGATGATGTTCCGCCACTCCCTAGGACGCCCGGACGTGGCCGAAGCCATAGAGCAGGGTGTCTCCGTCGCGCTCGAAGCCCGGTTCCTAACGCCGGACATCGGAGGAAATAAGACGACCGAAGAAGTGACGCAGGCCGTGAGTCGCTGGGTGGCGGCGGGAGAAGGTGTGGCGTGAGCATAAAGTTATTCGA
>JBGTDE010000020.1:0-3716 GCA_041748475.1 Rubrobacteraceae bacterium
CTTCCACCGGGCGCGGGCAACATACCTCTGCGCGAATTGTTTCGGCGGGTGGACTTTCCCAGGAATCCCTCGTGTTGCGTGGAGCTTTCACCGGACTTGTACTCCCGCGCCCCGGAAGCTTTACAGGCTGCCCGTGGGATCACTGCTTCAGCGGTCGCGGAGGTCGTTGCCTAGCGTCGGATGCTTGGGCCGACGCGCTTTGTGGCGTTGCGGAAGTCGGTGATTGTTATGGATAAGGTTTCTAGCTGCTGCTGGCCAATGCGTTTCTCGAAGTCTTTGAGATCTATGGATCGCCTCATGCACACTAGAGCGGCCTCGCGGCACAGAGCTTCGAGGTCTGCGCCGGAGTAGCCGTCGGTCGTCTTGGCTAGTTGGCGCAGGTCGAGGCTCGGGGCGGTTGGCATGTTGCGGGCATGTATTTTGAGTATGTGGAGACGCGCTTCGGCGTCGGGGAGTCCTACTTCGATCTCATGGTCGAAGCGTCCGGGGCGACGGAGAGCGGAATCCAGGGCGCCGGGTCGGTTCGTCGTGGCGACGACGCAGACACGCCCGAGGTCTGTCATGCCGTCCATGAGGGAGAGCAGTTGCGAGACCAGCGTCGCCTCGAAGGACTCACTCATCGCGTCGCGGGATGAGGCAAAGGAGTCGATCTCATCGAACAAGATGATGGATGGGGCTTTCGCTCGCGCCTCGTTGAAGACGGCCCGCAGCTTAGCTTCGCTCTGTCCCCAGTATTTGTTCAGGATCTCCGGTCCCGATACCGCTATAAAGTGAGCACCGCACTCGCTCGCCACCGCCCGAGCCAGCAAAGTCTTGCCGGTCCCCGGAGGCCCGTAGAACAGGATTCCCTTATGAGGCCGGATGCCGAGCTTGTTGTAGATTTCGGGGTGTGTGATCGGCAATTCCACCGACTCCCGCACCAGCTCGATTGTCTCGCGCATCCCACCCACGTCTTCGTAGCGCGTAGCTGGTACATTCCGGGTTCCGGGCGCAGTCCCACTGGCCGCGGCGACTCCAACGCCGCCGCTCCTGACGCTCTTCGCCAAGCGTTCGAGCAACGTCTGCTTGTCTTCATCATCGGCGGGTTTCGGCTTCACACCGCCACGGGCTCGCACGACTTTCCAGTTCGGGAGCGGGCCGTCCTCACGATAATTCCAGTTGTCGTCGCGGCTCGCGTCGATCTCTTCGGGGAGGCTTGCGACCAACTCGGCGGTAGTATCGAGGTCCAGGATCGGGCATCGCACACACGGCCCGAGGTCCGAGATAACGCGCTCGGTGATGGCTTCCTTGTCGACGTTGTAGACACCATCCTCGCCCATCTTTCCGAAGGCGTACCAGGAACTCTTCGTAAGATGGTCGTTGTCGTAGACGTGGATCTGCTTGCACCCGAACAACTGCCGATCCGCTAACGAAGCGGGCGTGCACCAGTCCTTGGCGGACTTCCCCGAACGCTGCTTACGGATAAAACACCGCAGACCCGAGAAGATCTCCGCTGCCGGGACCGCCACGCCATCGACCTCGTACTCGGCGGCTTTCTCATTGCGCAACAGGCCGGAGAAATCGTCGATCATACGCCAATCCGCCGGTAGAACGAGGCTCACCCCGACCCGCGAAGTACCATTCACACCGTCGACTGCATAAGATGAATGGCTCGCCGCGATAGCCCGCGCCTGGCCCAAAGGACCGTCGGATGTGAGAGGAAAACTGACCCGTAAATTCATATCTAGATGATTCTAACCCACGACCTTAACAGTTGTCGTCGTCAGAGATGCAACCTCAATTGTCGAGGACTCGGATATACAGAGCGTATCGTTCGCCGCTCCGACTGACCCTTTCCCCGGCGTAGGTCCATCCAGCACGCAGATAGAACGGGCCCGCGCCTCGCTCGTCCGGTGTCGTGACGAGTTCCAGACGGTCCAGTTTCGCCTCCCGAGCCATCCGTTCGTAAGCTTCGAGCAATGCTCCCCCGATGCCCCGACCGCGATGCTCTCCGGAGACCGCCACGTAGGTCAGAAAGCCTACGCGCTCCGCCGGTGGTTCCGGAGATGCGTCCTGTTTCTCGGTGGACTTGGATCCCTTGTTCAGGCTCCTCAGGATGCCGCGGGCGTAGCGCAGGAGACGAGTTTTTATGAGATCCCGCGCCAGGCTCGGATGACGCAGGGCTTGCAAGGCAACGTGTCGAGCTAGAGCGGAACCATGAAGTCGGACTAGGTTCGAGTAGTGAGCGCGGGTGTCGAAGGTTGCGATCAGAACTCCCTCCAAATCCCCTGAGCGAGGGTCAACGGCGGCGAGCGCGACGGCATCCGGACTCTCCGCAAACGCCCCGTAGTAACGCGCCAGGAACGCCGCCCCAAAGCGCGTCAAAAACTCGTGCGGCAACTCACGCTCGTGGAGACTCGCCGCCTCGCGGGTCTCCTCCGGCGCAAGCTGTCGAACCTCAAAGTCTGTCCGGGTCCAGTCGCTCATCAACAGGGTATTGTATACGGCTTCTGCGGAAACGAGCACGAAGACCTGTAATGCATCGCTTGCGCGTTGACCTGCTACAGGCTACCGTTGAAGTTCCATTCCCAGATAAAAGGAGATCCCAATGAGCGAGAACAATCCGCCGGTTTCGACCGGTCGCGGCGACGATGGCACCACCACTCTTTTTGGTGGCGGTCGCCTTAGCAAGACAGACCCGCGTATCACGACGCTCGGAGACGTAGACGAGGCGAGTTCCTCTCTCGGTCTCGCACGGGCTGAGGCAAATACCGAGGAGAGGGTGGAGATTGGAGCTTTGATCCTGGACCTCCAACGCCTGCTCTACCGGGTGATGGGCGACATCGCGATGCCGAACGAGGACAACTTCGTGGTCGAGACGGATCTCGCGTTCGTCGACGCGGCTTTGGAAGAGTGGCGAGACAAAACGGAGATTCCGAAGGAGTTCGTGATCCCCGGCCAGACCCGCCTCGGCGCTCTGCTGGACATCTCCCGCTCCGTGACGCGCCGCGCAGAACGCAGCCTAGTAGCCGCCGAACACAGCGAGGCCGGAGCCAGCCCACACCCCCACGCCGGTCGCGTGCTAAATCGTCTCTCAGACCTACTCTTTATCGTCGCCCGAGCCGCCGACGGAGGCCAAACTCTCTCCAAGAGCTAGAATCAACCCATCAAACTACTCTATCCAATAAGGACGCTACTCTTGCTGTTAGCGTCGCTCTGCACGATAACACTCGCCACCGGATGCTCCAACGACCGGGAGACGAACTCCGGGACCGTAGCGGAGACCACAAATCAAAGACAGACCTCTGAACCCGAGACATCCAAGCAACCTACGGAGCCGTGGCGGACTACGCCACCGGCTATGCCTCAGACGCCGGATCTGGTTCGCGGTTTCACCTATGGCGACGCTTCGGGCAATCGGGTAGTTGAAGGAACCGGCAGGTTGCCGGATGTGGATCCCATCGACGTGCCACTTTCCGGGACTCCGCTCTGGGTGGTCGGGACACCGCTCGAAGAGGACACCGGCTGGACCGTGGCCTACGGAGATGGTCGGGTGGACGCCTTCCGCCTCGACAGCGAGAGTGGTCGAGTCGACGACTGGCTCACCTCAACCGTCGAGTTGCCGCCAGGAGCGCCGCCAGCCGTGACCGTTGAAGGTGAACGGCTGCGGTTGCCGACGGGAGGCTCCGCGCTGACGCATCCGTTGGAGACACCATCCGGCATCATAAGTATCGGGG
>JBGTDE010000021.1:0-3275 GCA_041748475.1 Rubrobacteraceae bacterium
ACCGCAAAGTAGTCCCGGATCTTTGTAAATCCGGTCTCGGTATCTACCTCGGTGACACAGATATGCGCCCCGAACGGGAACGTGAAGTTCGGGGGGTCAAAGACCATGTTCTCATTCAGACCCGGCTCCATGCCTTCGGGCAAACCCACTCCCATGAAGGCGGTCGCCGCAACATCGCCTATCGCGACGTTCTGGTCCGGGGAGCCCGCGACGCTGAACTTGCCTCCCTCGAACTCAAGGTCTCCCTCAGCGGCTTCGAGCATATGCGCCGCTATCTTCTTGGCTTTCTCGACGACCTTCTGGGCCGCGAGATGAACCGCTACACCACCGACCGCTAGACTGCGCGAACCGTAAGTGTCCCGGCCCATTGGCGAGATCGCGGTGTCACCGTGCAAGACCACCACGTCGTCGGGCGTAACACCCAGAGCGTCGGCTGTTATCTGAGACCATGAAGTCTCGTGGCCCTGGCCGTGCGGCGAGGTGCCGGTGGCTACTTCGACCTTGCCGGTGAGGAGCATCCGCACGCTCGCGGCCTCCCAACCCGCGCCTCCGAGACCCAGACCGGCGAGAGCCTGTGACGGCCCGAGGCCGCAGATCTCGGTGTACGTCGAGAACCCTATGCCTAGCTGGACGGGATCCCCTTCGTCGCGCCGTTTTTTCTGCTCGGCTCGCAAGCCCTTGTAGTCGGCGATCTCGATGACCCGATCCAAAGCCGCCTGCATGTTCATGGAGTCGTACTGCAATCCAGCAGGTGTGTCGGTCGGCTCGTCGAACGGCTCGTAGAAGTTCTTACGCCGCACTTCCGCAGGGTCCATGTCTAGTTCCCGCGCCAGAGCATCGACGGCCCGCTCGATGGCGTATGCGGCCTCCGGTCTTCCCGCGCCCCGGTAGGCGTCTGTCGGAGTCATGTTGGTGAAGACACCCTTGACCTCGATGGAGAACGCCCCGAACGTGTACACGCCAGGGAACATCCCCGCGCCGCTGACCGCGATCACGGGTGTCAATAGCTGCAAGTAAGCACCCAAATCATCGAGAAGTTTTACGCGCAGGCCGAGAATCTTACCGTCGTTGGTGGCGGCTAGTTCGATGTCCTGGAGTTGGCCACGACCGTGGATCGTCGCCAGGTAGTTCTCAGAGCGTTCCTCGACCCACTTGATCGGGACACCCATCTTTTTGGCCAGGACGAGCGAGATGATCTCCTCGCGATAGACATTGAGCTTGGAACCAAAACCACCGCCTACATCGGGAGCTACGACCCGGATCTCGTTCTCCGGTATCCCGGTCGACAAGGAAAGCACGATCTTGGCGAGGTGAGGCACCTGCGTCGAGGTATACACCACGAACCCGCTATGACCCGGCTCCTGCATGGCGACCGTCGCCCGAGGCTCGATGGCGTTCGGGATCAAACGCTGCTGGATGTAGCGCTCCTTGACAACCACGTCCGCCGAGCCGGAGTCCGAACCCTCCTCTCCGAAGACTTCCTCCACATTTCCAGCCGCCGCGGCCCACGTGAAGCACTCGTTGGTGCCGAGGTCTTCGTGGACGAGCGGCGCGCCGTCGGCGAGGGCGGCCTCCATGTTCGTAACCACTGGAAGCTCCTCGTAATCCACCTCGATGAACTCGAGAGCGTCCTTGGCCGTGTAGCGATCACTCGCCACCACCACCGCGACCACGTCTCCGAGGTGGTTCACCTCGTCAATGACTATCGGCGGATAGGCGGGGTTCTTCTGGGCTTCGTCTACTTGCGCGCCGCAGATCACACCACCCGGAAATAGATCCGCTAGGTCCGCCCCCGTGTACACGGCGACCACACCGGGCTGCTCCATCGCGGCGGATACGTCGATGTTGGAGACTTTGCCATGCGCTATCGGGCTGCGAAGCATGGACGCGTGCAGCATTCCAAGCATCTTGATGTTGTCCGTCCAATTAGCCTTACCTACCAGGAGATTTGGGTCCTCCTTGCGAGGGAGGCCGCCCCCCATGTAACGCTCTGGTGCCTGAGTCACTATTTCCTCCCTATACCTTCGCCGGAGTTCCTTGGATCTGTCCCGCCGCCTGCTGGACGGACTTAACGATGTTCTCGTAGCCGGTGCAGCGGCACATATTGCCTTCGAGTCCCTCGCGGATCTCATCTTCCGTCGGGTCCGGGTTCTCCTTGAGAAGGCTGATGGAGGCCATGATCATACCCGGCGTGCAAAACCCGCACTGCAGCCCATGCTGCTCGTGAAACGCCGTCTGCATCGGGTGATAATCCCCGTTCTCCGCAATTCCCTGAACGGTCGTGACCTCATGTCCGTCCGCCTGAACCGTGAGCAGCGTGCAGGACTTGACCGACTCACCATCCAAAAGGACCGTGCAAGCTCCACAACTGGAAGTGTCGCAACCGCTGTGCGCCCCTCCAATACCGAGGTTCTCTCGAAGGTGATGTATCAGCAGCAGCCTCGGTTCCACGTCCGCGACGTGCGGCTTACCGTCTACCGTCATCTGTATCCTACGCATAGATAGGTTCTCCTTTCCCGCTTATTTCCCCGACACCGCAAGCACGGCTCGTTCTTTACCCACGTTCCTCCGGCTATCCCCAGACCGCCGTCAAACAAATTACATTAGTCGCATTTTACGCTTACTTTTAGCGATTGTACTTCCCGTACCCCTTTCTCTCGGAAGCCATCGCAGTCTAACACAGGTCCATTTCCCCGCGCATCCCAAACCAGCGCATTCACGCGCCGAAAGATAGAATCCGTAACGTGTCGAAGGAGAAAGATATTCGGAACCTGGACCATAAATTCGATTCACTGGCAGAAAACCCGGACCTACAACCGTTCCGCAACCTCGTCAGTCCGCTCGAAGACTACGACCAGGAACATGGTAGCAACCTCGTCCGAACCCTACGGGCGTTCTTCGCCGCCAACGCAAACATCAGCGAAGCCGCCGACAATCTCTACCTGCACCGCAACAGGCTCACGTACAGGCTCACGCGCATAGGCGAACTAACCGGGCTAGAATTAAAAGACCACCGGGTCAGGCTAGCCCTGCAACTCGGCCTGCTGGCGACAACCATCGAAAGGAGCACCACCGATGAAAATGAGCGCCCGTAACAGACTACCCGGCACTATCACCGAGATCGTAAAAGGCGAAGCCGCCACAAGAGTCTCTTTGCAAGTCGGCGACAATCACATGGTCGCCCTGATAACCACCGAGAGCGCGGAGGAACTAGGCTTAGAAGTCGGCAAGGAGATAACCGCCCTCGTAAAAGCAACCGACGTGATGCTTCTGAC
>JBGTDE010000022.1:0-4502 GCA_041748475.1 Rubrobacteraceae bacterium
GAAGTGGGCGAGAGACTGGGACTCGGTAGTCTACTGTAGCGACCGATGCCGGTCGGAGGCTAAATCTGCCCGCAAGACGAAGCGCTAGAGACTTCGAGCCAGTCAGCACGCCACCTGCGACGGCTCTCAGCAAGTTAGCCCGTCAGAGAAAACCCGACAATCTGAAGTGCTCTACTCCATATTTCTATCCAGCTACGAAAGCTCCATCCACCAGTCGAGGCACGACCGGTATGGTGTTTAAGGCTAGGCATATGTCCAAGTCGTGGGCGTAATTCAAGCGGGTCAGACGCTTTGCGGCGGTGTTGTTTCGGAGGGATTTCTCGGTTCGGGTCAGGTAGGTTTGTACGATTTTTTCGGCTCGGTAGTCTAGTGTGGCACCGCGTTCTTTGAGACGGGCTAGGATTGCGCCGGAAGCGGATTCGTCTTCTGATGATCGATGTCCGCGCCATCCACAGCCGATCACCGTGACTTTTTCGTTTGTCGTGTCGGTGGAGATATTGTCGGCTATGGCGTGCGCGTTGACGAAGGCTCCTGTGAGGGTTTTCGGAGCGTCGAGGGCGGCGGCGAGTATTCTGGTTCCGTTGGTGGATGAGAGGACGACCGTAGCTCCTCTTTCTATCTCGGCTCTCTCGATCTCGGTCGGCGAGTTGCCGAAGTCGAAGCCCGGTACTTTCGCACTGTCACGCTCCCCGACCCGGTAATCCGCTCCGGGGTAAGCTGCGGCTTCCTCGATGGACGCTACCGGGACCACACGGGCGCCCTTGCTTATAAGGACGGAGATCGTGGTGCTCGCCCGGTAAGCATCAACCACGACCACGGTCGCGCCATCTCGCGCGGCTTTGAAAGCTCCACTTTCACCTGCTGCGTAGGTGGCGATCAAAGTTCGCGGAAGATTCGCTCGGACGCGGAGATCGGGTCGAGCTCCCGCCGGTAGACGCGGCCCATGATCTCACCATCCTCCCGCCCGAGCCGCTCGCGTAACGTCCGGGCCAACCGCGTGGTCGCCCACGAAACGACAAAATCCCGTAGAGCCGCCCGCCGACGCTCATCCAATTTTCCGCTCTCAATCAGATACGCCCGGTGCTTCTCTATCGTCTCCTTCAACTCTTCGACACCCTCGCCGTCTACGCTATCCCCGCGAGTCATCACAATAGGCGGAAACCACGGATCGGGGTCGAGTTCGTGGCCGATCTCCAGGATGGACCGAACCTCCGAAGCGGCTCCTTTGGCCTGTGGATGGTCGGCCTTATTCACGCAAAAAATGTCCGCTATCTCCATGACTCCGGCCTTCAGCGCTTGAACCGCGTCCCCCGCTCCCGGCTGCAGCGCCAGCACGACCGTATCCGCCGCCGACGCTACCTCGACCTCGCCCTGCCCAACCCCGACCGTTTCGTACAGTACTACGTCGCAGCCGTAGGCATCCATCGCCATCGCCGCCAGCCGTGAGCCGCCGGCCAGTCCTCCGAGATGGCCCCGACTACCCATGGATCGGATAAACACTCCAGGGTCCAGGAAATGATCCGAGAGCCGGATACGGTCACCGAGGATAGCTCCTTTGGAGAACGGGCTCGATGGGTCCACCGAGACTATGCCGACCTTCTTGTCCTCTGAGCGATACAGCTTGACCAAGCGACCGATCACGCTGCTCTTGCCAACACCCGGCGGTCCTGTAAAGCCGATGGTGGTCGCGTTACCGGTCTTGGGGAAAATGTCCGCGATGATCCGGGTGGTCTCCTCATCCTCGCGCTCTATCTTCGAAATAACCCGCGCCAACGCTCGGCGATCACCGGAGAGCAACCGCTCCACCAGACCATCTTTCATCTCCGAGACTCCAACTCACAGATCATCCGGGCCAGAGTACGATAAGCTTCACATTTCCACAAGATGTACCCGTGCGTGGATTCACATGTGCAGCACATGTGATACTCTCGAAAACATGTCGAAGATGATCCAGATACGAAACGTCCCGGACGAGTTGCACCGGACGCTAAAGGCGCGAGCGGCGAGTGAGGGCATGTCGCTCTCGGATTACCTACTCTCAGAGGTCGAGAAAGTAGCGGAGAAGCCGACCATGAAAGAGTGGCTTGAGAAGGTAAGTAGCCGAGAGCCAGTACAGGTGGATGAGTCACCAGCCGCCACAATCCGCCGGATGCGGGATGCGGACAACCCACGAGATACTCGATAGCTACCCTTGATCGTACTTGATGCTTCGGCGGCGGTCGCGGTATTGCTGAATATCGGTCCCGCCGGTATTCGCGCGAGACTAGAGGACGAAGACGACGGTCCACATGTACCCCACATCTTCGAGATCGAAGTGCTGAGCGCGCTGCGTCGTTACGCGAGGCGCGGCTCGTCCACCGAGCGGAACGCGGGACTTCTGGAAGACTTGGTGACCATGAAGCTCACTCGATATCCGCACACCAAGCTGCTACCACGTATCTGGGAACTCCGACAGAATGTTACGGCCTACGACGCTGCGTACATCGCTCTCGCCGAAACTCTTGCCGCTCCGCTCATCACTACGGACGCGAAGCTCGCCCGAACATCCGGCATTCGCGCCGAGATCGAACTCTACGAATAGAGAGGCTCTGCTAAGAGAGCCTCTCTGATGAAGTCGAGCTTTGGTGGAGCTATCCCTCTAGCAGCAGGGATTCCGGATCTTCTATTAGCTCTTTGATGCGGACTAGGAAACCGACCGCTTCGGAGCCGTCGATGATTCGGTGGTCGTAGGAGAGAGCGAGATACATCATTGGGCGGACTTGGATCTCACCGTCCACGACCATCGGGCGCTCTTGGATCTTGTGCATCCCGAGTATCGCAACCTGCGGCATCGTGAGGATCGGGGTCGAGAGCAAACTACCGAAGATCCCACCGTTCGTGATAGTAAAAGTGCCGCCGGTTATGTCTTCGAGCGTTAGCTTTCCATCGCGAGCCTTGACTGCGAGGTCCGAAATGCCGCTCTCTATACCAGCGAAGCTTTTGCGATCCGCATCCCTCACTACCGGAACCACGAGCCCTTCGTCCGTCGAGACGGCCACCCCAATATCGTAGTACTTCTTGAGAACCAATTCGTTCTCCTGAAGCTCGGCGTTGACCTTCGGGAACGCTTTCAAAGCTCCGATGGCTGCCTTCGCGAAGAAGCTCATAAAGCCAAGCCGGGCTCCGGTGCGTTCCTGAAACGCCTCCTTGCGACGCTTGCGAAGCTCCATCACGGCGGTCATGTCGACTTCGTTGAAGGTCGTGAGCATCGCGGCGGTCTGCTGCGACTCGACAAGTCGGGTAGCGATAGTCTGCCGCCGCCGAGAGACCCGCACCCGCTCTTCGAGATCCGCTCGTCCGTTTTCCGATGCGGGTGCGGGTTGCTCGGACTTGCCATTGCTCTCCGGTTGGGATGGTTTCTCGGGGGCTGTTTTGGTGTTGCCCTGGTCTCGTATCAGTCGTTCTACGTCGTCGCGGGTTATGCGTCCGCCCGAACCACTACCGGAGATTTCTGAGAGGTTGAGATCGTACTCGTTCGCCAACTTTCGAACCGCTGGAGACGCCCGGAACCCTTCCTCCCGATGCCCGTTGGAAGTTTCCTCGGCAGGCTCGGCCTCTTCGGTCGTGTCTTCTTCCGGCTGCTCGGCTTCGGCCTGTTCGGAAGAGTCTTCTTCGGCGGAGGCTTCCTCTTCGGATTCGTCGGTGGATCCTGCGGAGCCGTCACCTTCTCCGATGGTGCCTATGACATCGCCCACATTCACGGTGTCGCCTTCGGGGCTGGCGATGGATTCGAGTACGCCATCCTCTTCGGCTTCGACCTCAAAGTTGATCTTATCGGTCTCTAGCTCTACGAGCGCGTCGCCCGCCGAGACTTCCTCGCCCTCTTTCTTCAACCAGCGCCCTACCGTCGCATCGGCGACGGACTCTCCAAGCTCCGGTACGTGTATCTCAACTGCCACGGCTAGTCCTCCCTCTATGTGTTTTAGTTATTCGCTAGCCGTAGCGGCGCGTTCTTGCGTCGCTTCCACTACCGCTTCATCTTTTCCTTCTTCGCCTTCATCCTCAAAGGCCGCCCGCACGATGGCCGCGTGCTCTTCTTTGTGGAACCTAGCGGAACCCTGCGCCGGACTCGGTCGACTAGGCTTACCGACATACCGAAACGGCAACTCACCATCAAGCAGTTTTTCGAGCCGCGGATGCACAAAGCTCCACGCGCCCATGTTCGCCGGTTCCTCCTGAACCCAGACGACCTCGCGCAGGTTCGGGTAGCCGTCTATGACCTCCCGGATGCTGTCCTCCGGCCACGGGTACAGAAGCTCGACACGGGCAACTGCCGTCCGCTCATCGTCCTCGCGACTCTCGCTGGCGACGAGCTCCGTATAGAACTTGCCGCAGCAGAGGATGAGACGTTCGACATCTTCCGCGTGTTCCTTCATCTCTGGATCGTCTAGCACGGTGTGGAAGCGATCCTCGGACAAGTCCTTCAGGCCGGAGGCTGCCATCGAATTCCGGAGCAGACTCTT
>JBGTDE010000023.1:0-3968 GCA_041748475.1 Rubrobacteraceae bacterium
CTTCGTCGCCGAGCAGTTCACTGGCCTCGAAGGTAAATTCACGGACCTTGACGAGACGATCCGATCCTTCAAGGAAGTCGTCGAAGGTAAGCACGACGATCTTCCCGAACAGGCTTTCTACCTCGTCGGTGGCATCGACGAGGCCGTCGAGAAGGCCAAGACTCTTAGTGGCGAAGAAGCCGAAGATTCATCCGAGGAAGAATCTGAATCCTCCGAAGAGGACTCATCGACTGAAGAGTCTGAATCCTCCCGTGACGAAGCATCCGCTGAGGGATCTACGGATGAAGACGAGAGCAAGTAGTGGCCGACGGTCGGGAAGATAGGCGCCAATTATTCTGTCGAGTCATCGCGCCCGAGGGAATCATCTACGACGGAGAGGCGGATCTCGTCGTAGCCCGCATAGCGGACGGTGACCTCGGTGTGATGGTGGATCACGAACCCCTGGTGTCAAGTGTGGAGATCGGAGAAGTCCGGATCAAAGAAGGCGAAGAACGTCGCGTGTTCGCGACCTCCGACGGCTTCTTCAAGGTCTCCGAGAACCTCGTGCAAGTCCTGGTCGAAGAGGCCGTCGAAGCGGGCGACATCGACGCGGACGAAGCTGGACGGCGCGTGGAGGAAGCCGAGAAACAATTCGGCGAAGTCTCCGAAGATGATAATGACGCTGACCGCCAGCGCGAAGACATAGAACGTCGGCGGCGCATGGGCGAGAATCTCTCTCGCGTGGCCCGCAAATACGGTAATGGTTAGAGTAAGGAAGGACCAGCGTAACGAAGAATTCGTCAAACCGTCGCCGTTTCGTAACATTTGACCATCAGTATACAAGCGCGTCGGAGTGGAGAAGGCGCGAGACGATGAGATCATTGGGAGGATTTAAATGGAACGCTTTCTAGTCGAGGGTGGCGCACAACTAAACGGTGAGGTTGAAGTTTCCGGTGCTAAGAATGCGGCCCTGAAGTTTATTGCGGCATCGTTGTTGGCTCCCGGTGTCACTACTCTGCACAACGTGCCGCGTATCAAGGATGTCGGGACTATTTGCCGGGTGCTCGAAGGGCTTGGGGCATCGACGGACTTCACGGATCACACGCTGGAGATCGACGCGGGGAGCATAGACTCATACACGGCGCCTTACGAACTCGTGCGTCAGATGCGGGCATCAATCGTGGTGCTTGGGCCTCTTGTGGCTCGTTTCGGTGAGGCGGAAGTCTCCGCGCCCGGTGGATGTAACCTGGGTTTGAGGAAGTTCGACTTTCACTTGAATGGATTGCGGGCTCTCGGGGCTGAAGTCGAGTTGGATCACGGCTTCATCAAAGCAACCGCGCCCAATGGTCTTCGGGGCGCCGAGGTTATCTTCGAGTACCCGAGCGTAACCGCGACCGAGAACGTAATGATGGCGGCGGTCCTGGCATCGGGCATCACTATCATCGAGAACGGCGCACGCGAACCCGAAGTGGTGGCACTCGCCGATCTCCTGAACGCGATGGGGGCGTCCATCGCTGGTGCAGGGACGGGCCGAATCGTCATAGAAGGTGTAGAGGAGCTTCACGCGGTCGAGTGGGATGTCATGTCGGATCGGATCGAAGCCGGTACGTTCATCATGGCGACCGCCGCGACGGGCGGCGAAGTGACGATCCTCGGCGCGAAACCCGAGCATATGAAGATGGAATTCGAGCGACTCGGAGAGATGGGCGTGGATCTGCGACCCGTCACCGACGGCGTGCGCGTGCGGGTGGACGATCCCGAGGCATTAAACGGCGTCGACGTGGTTACGTTGCCGTTCCCGGGCTTCGCAACTGACCTGCAAGCTCAGATGATCACCTTGATGACTCAGACCTCTGGCGCGGGTGTTATCACGGAGAACGTCTACGAGAATCGCTTGCAAGTTGCCGAGGAGCTTAACCGGATGGGTGCGGGCATAGATCTGTTCGGCGGTCACCGAGCCTTGATCCGGGGTCCAAAGAAACTATCCGGCACAACGGTCGAAGCCCCAGACCTCCGAGGCGGAGCAGCCCTGGTAATGGCGGGACTTGTCGCTGAAGGAACGACCGTAATAGAAGGCGCCAAGCACATCCTGCGCGGCTATGAGGACTTCGAGGAGAAACTCAAGGGCCTCGGAGCAGCCGTGGCTTTCGAGGCCGGAGCGACCGTCGAAAGCTGAAGGAGCGGCGCGGTAGGAAGTGGTGATTTCAACAAGACTACGAATGAAGCCCCGGTGCGTAATTTTCTCGCCGGGGCTTCATTCGTAGTAGAGACTCCGGTTGTGTACAATACCGTCGGAACCACTGTTTTTGTGGTGGGACCATTACGAGTAGATGGAGATTTAACCTGGCGGTTACGGCCAAAAACACGGAGGTACTTGCGCTAACGCGTCGTTTGGTCCGGTATCGCTCGTACACTCCGGGGTCCGCGCAGTCGGCGATGGACTTCATCAACGGGTGGTTCGATGCTCGTGGTTTGGAGACTGTCCAGTATAAGGGCGCGGGGCCTGATGGAGAGCTCACGTCTTTGGTGGTCCGTGTGGGATCAGGCGATCCAAGAATTCTCTTGCACGCCCATGCGGACGTCGTGCCGGGCGAGGAGTGGCAGTTCGAGCCGCAAGAACAGAACGGCGAGCTATACGGTCGCGGCGTCTACGATATGAAGGGTGCCCTCGCCGCCATGATGTACGCTGTCGAGGACTTGGAGCATCTCGGCTGCCAGGCGACGGTGGAGCTGTTGATCGTGCCAGATGAAGAACATGAGTACGGTATGCCAACCGGCGCCGAAGTGTTGATACAGCAGGGTCACACGGGGGATTTCCTTATAACCGGGGAGCCGACCGACTTTCATATCGGGACGCAGGCGAAGGGTGTTCTCGGACATAGGATCACGATGCTTGGCAAGAGCGCGCATGGCTCGCGGCCCTGGCTTGGCAAGAACGCCGTGCTGCTAGCTTACGAGCACTACGAGCGTGTATTGAAGCTGCCATTCGCTAGCGAGCGGACGGATATGTTCCCCTACCCGAGCATCAACCTGGCCCGGATCATCGGCGGAGATGTGCTAAATCGCGTCCCGGATAGAGCCACTTACGACCTCGACATCAGATATCTGCCGAACCAGGATCCCGAAGAGATAACCCGCCAGATCCGCTCGATAGACCTGCCCGCCGAAGTCGAAATTCTTTTCTCCCGCGAACCAACCTACGTCTCTCGCCGCGACCCATACGTGAAAGCTCTGCGGGAAGTCGCCGCTCGCCATTTCCACGGAAACCCGGTCGGAGTCGGACGGCACGGCGCGTCAGATATCGTGTACTTCCAGCGTGCCGGCATACCCGGTGTCGAGTTCGGGCCGATAGGTGGCGGACATCATGGGCCGCGGGAGTATGTCGTCAGTGACTCGCTCGAGACCTACCGTCAGATGCTTGTTCAGTTCGTCCAGATACTCGGGGCAAACGGCAACGGTCATTAGAGGTCCATTAATCGCTTCTTGATACAATTAGTAATGTCTTGAAAGTCTTTCCGAACACAGGTATATTGCGGTTAGTAATCGGGAAGAAGGGGTCGTTTTGAAGCTAGGCCTGATCCAACAGGGACCAGAATACGGTACGGCGTATCTTTACGTCGGAATCTTCCTGCTTTTGGTGACCGGTTTTGTCGCCACCGTGCTGATCGTGGCTCGTCTCATAGCGCCTAGCCGCAGTTCCAATACCAAAGGTGAGATCTACGAGACTGGCGAAGCCACCGTGACCGATCCGTGGCGACCGTTCCCGGTTCGCTACTACGTTTTCGCGTTGCTGTTCCTGATCTTCGACGTTGAAGCGGCGTTTCTGTATCCGTGGGCGGTCGTCTACAGCGAACTCGGCGTGTACGGTTTCGTAGAGATGACGGTTTTTGTCACGATCCTGGTAGTGGGCCTGGCTTACGCCTGGAAGAAGGGAGCCCTTAAATGGGTGTAATGCAGCAATTCAACGAGCCGAATATAGTCACCACGAG
>JBGTDE010000024.1:0-6273 GCA_041748475.1 Rubrobacteraceae bacterium
CTTGGGGGAGGTTTTCCGGTCGGAGCGATGATGTGCAAGGAAGAGTTTGCGGCGCTTGGTCCGGGGAATCACGGGTCTACGTTTGGGGGCAATCCGTTGGCGATGGCGGCGGTGAAGGCTGTTCTTGGGGTTGTCAATGAGGCAGAATTTTTGGAGGAAGTGCGGTTCAAGGGTCGGGTGCTGAGGAATGCGCTGGAGGTTTTAGCAGAGCGGGTTCCGGGTGCCGAGGTTCGGGGCGAGGGGCTTTTGGTCGGGTTGGATCTCGGGCCAGAGTTAGCACCTAAGGTGTTCGAGCGTTGTTTGGAAGAGGGTGTGCTGGTCAATCTCATTTGTGGCACGACGATCCGCATGGCCCCGCCGCTCACAGTTACGAAGATGGAGGTACGAGCCGCGCTCGATACGTTTCGAGGCTGTATTGACGCCATGACGAACGATTCGTCTTCGAGGCGGAGCGAGATGCCAGAAGCGGCTGTGGCGTAGTGATCCCGCGGCTAGACGACATGATCCCACCTTCCCCATCTCCTCTAGCGGGTCGGGACTGCCTAACTTTGGCCGAGTTCACGCCATCCGAGACGGCCACCATTCTAGACGAAGCACTCAAGATCAAGACTTTCCAGAGAAGCCGCATCCCCTACCGTCCCCTGCGGGGACAGACCCTGGCGATGGTCTTCCAGAAGCCGTCCAACCGCACCCGCGTCTCATTCGAGGTCGGAATGTACCAACTAGGCGGGCACGCGCTCTCACTTAGCCCCCAGGAGATACAGATGGGCAAACGTGAGACCCCGTCCGACACCGGGCGCGTCCTTGCCCGCTACATCGACGGTATCATGGTCCGCACCTTCGACCACCAAGAGCTGGAGGAACTAGCAGGTGCCGCTGATGTCCCCGTCATAAACGGACTCTCCGACACTCACCATCCCTGCCAAGCTTTAGCAGATCTCCTGACGATCCGTGAAGAGTTCGGCACTTTGGAGGGCGTGAAGATAGCTTACGTCGGAGACGGCAACAACGTCGCACATTCCCTGTCCATAGCCTGCGCCCTCACCGGCGTGGATCTAACCATCGCCCATCCCCCCGGACACGGCCCCGACACGAAAGTAGTAGAACTGGCCGGAACCTTGGGCTCGGCACCCACGCTAACCGTCGACCCGAAAGAAGCCGTCAGGGATGCACAGGCCGTCTACACCGATGTGTGGGCCAGCATGGGCCAGGAATCCGAAGCCCAAGACCGGGAATCGGAATTCGCGGCATTTCAGGTCAATGAAAGGCTAATGAGTCTGGCATCCGAAGATGCGATCTTCCTTCACTGCCTCCCGGCGCACAGAGGCCAGGAGGTAACAGCCAACGTCATAGACGGTCCACGGAGCCGAGTCTTCGACCAGGCCGAGAACCGCCTACACGCCCAGAAAGCGTTGCTCTACCTGTTGATGGGATAGGGCGCGAGCTACGCTTGGATCTTCACGCTTTAGAGAGAGGTCTCACTTCGCGTTCGATCCGGTCGCCGGTTCGGTCCTTCTCGATCTCCAGGTCGTAGTGAGCCTGCGCCCGAAGCCAGTATCCCTCGCTCATGCCGAAGTATCGGCTTAGTCGCAAAGCGGTGTCGGCACTCACGGACCTCTCACCGCGCAGTATCTCGTAGACTCGCGGAGGTCGAACACCAAGATCCTTGGCGAGCCGGTAAGCGGTTATTCCCATCGGCCCGAGAAACTCTTCTCTCAGCAACTCACCCGGATGCACCGGAGCCATGATCTTCTCAGCCATCTTTCCTCCTTCCATCAATGGTAATCCACAATTTCCACATCGTAGGCATCTCCGTCTTTCCACACGAAACACACTCTGTACTGAGTGTTGATCCTTATGCTGTATTGTTCACCTCTATCACCCGAAAGCTTCTCCAACCTATTGCCAGGCGGGATCCGCAAGTCACCAAGTTCACCCGCGTAATCTATCTGGACGAGCTTCTGTAGAGCCTTGCGTCGGAGGTCTGGAGGCACAACCTTAGAGGATGAACGGTCCCAAACCTTCCGCGTCCCCTTGTCCGCAAAGCTCTTTATCATTCCTTATATTACCGCACCACAGTATTACCGGCAAACGGTCACAAACAACTAAACGTTTCTGCTTCAGAATAGGAAGAAATTCGCGGATTAGGCTTATAAACCGTGTAGGAATCTAACGAAGATAGAAACGGGCGTGTGGACCATACTCAGACTACACACCCAGAAAGCGTTGCTCTACTTGTTGATGGGGTGAGTCTTTAGCGTGGCGCGGTCGTGTAGGAGACTATTTTGGTCTGTGGTTTGATCTCCATGACCACCCAGCCCCTTGTCTGACCGGTGGAGTACGTTACCTCTACGAACGCGAAGACTCGGTCTTTGTGTAGGTTCAGGCCACGGATTACGCCCTCGTCACCTTGCTTGACTCCTAGAGCGGATACGTCCTCGGGTATGGCGATGCGATCGTATGCCTGGTGAAGGAGTCGTCCGCTCTGGGCTATCTCTGGTGCCTGCATTTTGTTTCCCTTCTGGGTAGCCGGAAAATACTCAAGCAATATATCCTGCCCTAGCATCAGAAGTCTTTGGCCTAATGTCCCAAAATAAGACTCGGGTACTCATTCCACTCTGGTACATGGATTTATCGAGTTACACAAACAAGAAGCCGAGCCCCCGATATTTGGGAGGCCCGGCTTTGGAGGAAGACTTTTGGAGTTTTGGTTAGCTCTTGGTAGCTTTTATGCTGGTCGCGCCGGTGGGGCTGACGGTTGTGAGAGGGATACGACGACGATGGTTTTCCCAGCCCTCGTCGACCTTACTCAGAACTTCGGCCAGCTTCAGTTTCTCCATCAAGCGGATCACCGGCCATGCTGGGTCGATTTCACCCTTGAATGCCGAGAACTTGGGGGCCGCCGGACGAGCGTGGTGGTTGTTGTGCAGTCCCTCTCCGAAGGTAAACAGAGCGAGCAGCTTGAGGTTGGTCGCGTCGTTCTCAAAGCTCTTGGTGCCGAAAGTGTGACCCGCGCCGTTGATGGCCGCGTTCAAGAGGAGATACACGACGGCGAGCGTCACCCAGGCGGTCAGGCCGGGGCCGACACCGTACCAGGAGTTGCCGAGAAGCGCGAAAGCAATGATCAGGAGGACGCCCGTGATCGAGAACCCCATAGTTCCGCGTCGCAGGAGCGTCCGGTCCAGGAAGTCCGGCTTCAAGTCGGCGGCGTACTTCTCCAGGGTATTGTCGTTGTCGGCCTCACGACGGTAGTAGTAGACGTTGCCGATCATGATCTGCCAGTAGCCCTCGATGTGCGGGCTGTGCGGATCGCCTTCGACATCGCTGAAGTTGTGGTGCTTGCGGTGTACCGCTACCCACTCCCTCGGCGAGATGCTCGTCAAAGTCCAGGTTGCGAAACGCATGATCATGGTCATGGCTGGATGCAGCCGGATGGAGCGATGCGCCAGTACCCGGTGCAGAAACACCGTGGTTATAAGCGTCGCAACCTCGGCCAATACAAACCCTACGATTATGGCTACTACGTATTCCAAGAGTCCTCCTAAATCTTCCCGATACCTATTGGATAAAAGAAAGGCCGGGGTCAGACCCCGGCCTTCACTCTATATTGTTCCCAAGCTCTACGCCGGGGTGACGTTCTCCGCCTGCATCCCCTTGCGTCCCTGAGTCGCCTCGTAGGTAACCGCAGCACCCTCGTCGAGGGTCTTGAATCCATCACCCGTTATGCCCGTGTGATGCACGAAGAGATCCTCGCCACCATCGTCGGGAGAGATAAAGCCGTAGCCCTTCTCATCGCTGAACCATTTCACTGTTCCCTGGGCCATTACTGGAGCCCACCTTTCATTCTCGGGTTTCCACAAAAATAAAGACCACCCCAACTCCAGCGGTGGCACGTCAGTGTGGCAAACCCATCTTACGCAACGGATATTATTGTATCACCCCTTGACAAGCGACAGACTAAAAATTCTCCGCGAGGCTGCTGCTCGAACGCCAAGTAGATTCAGAAATCTGAGTCGTTCCTAACTCGAAACTCACCCTTCTCCGGAGAGCTGCAATGCACGGTCGCGCATAAAGGAGCGGTCGACCTTCATGCCCTCGGGAGCATCCGCCGGCCATGCGTGGATGGTTTTTGGAACTTTGAACCGAGGCAACACTCGGAAGAGTTCTTCCTGAAGATTCATCGAAGTATCCGTTCCAGCGCGTCGCACAAAGGCAACAGGACGATATCCAAATTCGGGGTCCGGTACGTCTACGATGACTGCTTCTGATACGCCGGGTAGGGCGAGAAAGGCTTCCTCTATCTCTTCGGGCTGAATGTTCTCCCCACCGGAGATGAACAGGTTGTCCTCACGACCGTGGACGATTAGGGAGCCGTCCGATGTCTGTCTACCGAGATCCTTTGTATGAAACCAGCCATCCGCATCTAAAGGTCTAATTATCTGGTCTCCCTCGACGTAGCCGGTAAAAAGTGTCTCCCCACGAACCAAGATTTCACCATCTTCGTCCACGCGGAGTTCGCGGTGCGGCAGAACGCACCCGGAGGTCTTCAGTTGTTCGAGCGGAGCATCCGGTACTGTAGCGCTGACCTGGGAAGCCATCTCGGTGAGACCGTAACTCGTGTGCAACGGCAGACCACGGGAGTGGGCTTCGTGGATCAAACCCGGAGGCATCGCGCTCGCACCCATCAGGATAGCTTTGAGTCCAGCCGGAACATCATCCTCAGCGAGCATTCGGCGCAGTTGGGTGGCGACTAACGAGATATGAGTCGCTTCCAGCCGGGTGATGGACTCGCCAAGCGGAGCAGTGGTCTCCGGTAGCGCCAGCGTGGTGCGGGAGAGTAGCACCCGGAACAATATAGAGATACCCCCGACGTGGTGGAGCGGCAACGAGTGCAACCAACGATCTCCCGGATCAAGCTTGATGTTGGCGTTCGAGCCGAGTGCGCTGTAGTAGTGATTGCTGAGCGTGTGCAAGGCGGCTTTCGGCGAGCCCGTGCTGCCCGAAGTGAAGACAATGGTTGCGGGTTCTCGAAGGTCAAGGTGCAGCATTTCTTCGAGGTCTCGCGAAGTCGAAGTGTCTAAATCTTCGAAGAGTAGGCGGGGATTCAGGCGCGTGATTTGGGAGGGTACGGTGCTGAGTACGGTTTTGTCGGAGGAGATCACGACCGAGCATCCAGCGGTTTCGATCAGTGGCGGCACGCCATCCAGGGGAGTGCGGGTGCTGATGGGACAGGCGACGGCACCGACGCGCAGGATCAAGGCTAGCAGCAACATGATGTATCGCTCGTCTTTCTCCAGGTAAAGCGCGACCCGACTCCCAGAAACGCATCCATTCTCACTCAAAAAACGTTCCGCGACATATGAGACGCGGAGATCCAGCTCCCGGTAAGTAATCGTGCCGTCGAAATCAACAATCGCTGGTGAATCCGGCGTGGCTTGTGCGGCGGCTCGCAGCGGACACGGAATCTCGTTTGGTCTTCCGATCATGGCCTCATGTTATCCCGGATGTATAATTTTTCGCTGTGAACCGCCCATGGTCAACGAATTAGATCCAACAAACCCTCATCCACCCCACGATTGACTCTGAAAGATGCGCGGACATCCACCTTCGGCGCGGGCAACTCCAACCGTGGAGAGAGAACATCCGCCGCCAGAGAACGGTACGTGTCGAGGCCCGCAGGCACCGCCTGGTCTCCGGTTCCAGCGGCCAGCGCAATGAGAGCTAAAATCCCTATCCCTGACTCATAGGTCGAACTGATGACCGTTGACATACCAAGGCGCGAAGCCATCTCCGCGAAATGCAATGTTTTTGAGAGACCTCCGATCAGAGTGGGCTTTGGGACTATTGCGACTGCGTAACGGTGCTGTTCGAGGGAAGCGGGCTCCATACCCACCAGCGATTCGTCCAATGCTACGAGAAGGCCGGACTCGCGGGTGAGATGCGGCAGTAGCGAAGCATCGGTCAGTGGTTCTTCGACGTATTCGATACCAACTCCAGCGATACCCTGACCGAAGCGTGTCGCCTCCTCGAAACTCCAGGCGCGGTTTGCATCCAGGCGCAAGCTGATATCTTCTCCGAGCACCCGGCGCAGAGCATTAACCAGGTCAACGTCTTCCTCGACGCTTCGTTTTCCGACCTTCAGCTTGACCGCCGAGTAGCCATCCTCGCGCATCCGGCTGGCACTTTCGAGCACCTCTTCCGCTTCTCCCAACAAGAGACCGTTTAGAGGCACAACCCGCCGAGATTTCGGGAACATCCATTCGACTAGAGAGA
>JBGTDE010000025.1:0-2499 GCA_041748475.1 Rubrobacteraceae bacterium
GCCCTTGGCGGGAGTCTTGATCTTGTACTTGGCGTTGGCCGAAGTCGAGCCGGGCCTCTTCAAAACTCTATAGTTGGCTCCGTAGCGTTGGGAGTTATAGTTGCTCTTGACCCACTTGCTGGATGCGGAAAACCGCCCCGATGTGGAGTTGTCCACAACTTGAGAGTACGTTGCGGCTTCCAACTTGGATGCCGAGAACAGGACTATCACGAGACCCACGCAAAATGCCGCGAGCATCGTCCACATATAATAGGTCGTCCTCTGCACAGTGTCCCCCTCCAGAAGGTCTTACTGTTTATCGCTTGGAGAATAATAACGTTTTCGCCACCAGAAGTCGCGTAATTTCTTAAACTTATACAAATTCGCCTATATCTTTGGTTGAGACTGCCACGCGATAATTTCAATTGACAGCTTCTCGGTGCGAGCTCTCGGTGGCAGATTTACGGCTGTCAGAGCTAAATTTTGTAGGACTCTGGCCGAGACTCCGCGGCCCGAATCGGGGGCGACGAGTCCGTGATCCTGACGGATAACATCGTGGATGGTTCGGAGGCCGAGAAGAGATAGCGCGTAAAGTCACTAAGACTCGGAGGGACAAGAGATTCGATATAGAGGATGAGGAGATCGTGGTGAGTGCGAGCGTAGGTATCGCCAATGGCGATACCGGCGACACTGCGAACGGGCTACTTCGCAGCGCAGGAACCTACGGCTTCGGGGCGCTTGTACGCCGAGAGAGTCCCGAGCGCGGTCGAAATATCCCCCAATAGGTTCGTGCCGCTCGCCATCGGAGAACGAGTGGCTGCTGCGGACAAGCGCCTGCAATCTATCCTCGTCCGTGGCAGCAGCCTGACTCCCTAGGTTTTACGCTCCGCTCTCAATGGGGCGCTTTACCGCTTCGGCCGCGCCGGGCTCCGAGAGCCAGCGGACGGCTTCCACTTTATGCTCGGTGAAGAAACGGACACCATCTTTTCCGGTAGCGTGAAGGTCTCCGTAGAAGGAGTTCTTTATTCCGTTGAACGGGAAGAAAGCCATCGGGGCGGCGACCCCAATGTTTACGCCGAGCATCCCGGCTTGGACGCGCTCGCGCCAGTGCCGAACAGCCGCACCGTTCTCGGTGTAGATCGAACATGCGTTACCGAACTGCGAGCCGTTGGTGAACTCGATAGCGTCGTCCAGGGAATCCACCCGGACGACACTCAAAACGGGACCGAAGATCTCCTCGCGAGCCACCCGCATCCCAGGCGTAACATTATCCAGCAAAGTAGCACCCATAAAGAAACCGCTTTCGACCGGCGGCTTGCGGCCATCGAGCAGGACCGTCGCGCCCTCTTCCTCCCCGGAGTCGACGTAGCCCTTGACCTTGTCGCGGTGCGAGTCCCGGATCACGGGCGTCAACTCGCTACCGTCTTCGCTGCCCGGCCCGACCTTCATGGCGCTTGCCGCGTACCGGATCTTCTCGACCAACTCATCGGCGACCTCGCCGACCGCCACAAGCACGCTACCGGCCAGACACCGCTCTCCGGCATTTCCGTACGCGCTCGATACGATATTTGGAACGGCGGTCTCGAGCACGGCGTCGGGCATGACGATCATGGAGTTCTTGGCTCCGGCCAAAGCCTGCACACGCTTGCCATGCGCGGCTCCGTTTCGGTACACATGCTCGGCGACGGGCTGCGAACCGACAAACGAGACAGCCTCTATCCCCGGATGCTCCAGGATCGAATCGACCGCTTCGCGCGCTCCGTTGACGATGCTAAAGACCCCGTCCGGGAGCCCAGCTTCAGCCAGAAGTTCGCCCAGACGCGAGGCCGAGAGCGGCGTTCTCTCCGAAGGTTTGAGGATGTAGGTATTGCCGGCGGCTATGGCTACAGGTAGCGTCCAGAGCGGAACCATACAGGGGAAGTTGAACGGCGTAATAGCCGCTACCACACCCAGCGGATAGCGATACGAAACATTGTCTATTCCCCGAGCCACGTCCCGCACGGATTCGCCCATCATCAAGGTCGGCATCCCGCAGGCGAACTCGACTACCTCTATACCCCGCCGAACCTCACCACCGGCATCCTTCTTGTCCTTGCCGTTTTCCAGGGTGACGAGATCCCTTAGTTCCTCAAAGTGCTCTTCGAGGAGCATCTTGAAGCGGAACATTATGCGAGCGCGTTCTCCGACTGGCGTAGCCGACCAGCCAAGAAAAGCCTCTTGAGCCGCAGTCACGGCACGATCCACGTCGTCGGCTGAAGAGAGAGGCGTTTCGCCGATGATCTCGCCCGTCGCCGGATCGTAGACCGGCTCGATGTCTCCACCGTTCCACGCTTCCCACGAACCCCCGATCAGATTTCTAACTTCAAATCTCTTCTCTACCTGCATGCTCGTCCTCTCCCGCTCTTTGTATCCTCTAGCTTTTCCCGCCGCCGAATGCTTCCATGTTCTTCTGATACAGCGCAAGCGGAGCATTCATAAGACTCGTGTACGAATCCATCGTCTCGGACAACATCCCCTGAA
>JBGTDE010000026.1:0-3665 GCA_041748475.1 Rubrobacteraceae bacterium
ATCTAAGATCCGTGTCCTGCCCATCTCCAACGACCGTAGACTGGTGAGCGGACCTTGTTCTTAGACTTTGCAATCGCCGTCGCGACCGCCACATTCGTCGCCATAGTGCCAGGATACTTTCTGAGTCGTGCGCTAGTTCCAGCTAGCGGGATCTTCGAGCGGCTTCTGTACTCGACGGCTCTCTCGGTAGCCCTTTCGTCGGCTATAGCGGTCGGCGCGGCCCGGCTGTTTGGATCGGGCGTTACCCTCGCGATAGCCGTCGCTTCGCCCTTGATCCTGGCTTCCGTCGGTCTTCTGGCTCTTCTGGTTTTCGGACCGGCTGAAGGTAAAGATGAACCTCTGGTTTCGTCGATTCCGACTGTAAGCTCGCCGGTCTTCATCCCGCTCTCGGTAGCCGGTCTGCTGATGCTCGGCTCGGCTTTTGAATTCGCGCCGCTCACTTGGACTGCTCCAGCTACCTTGATCCTCGTGGTAGTGGCCGGGGCTCTACATCTGCGCTCCGCGCACGATGAGGATGAATTTGGGGATGCTGCGACGGATGAGGAACCTTACTCTAGACCACGTTATGCGGAACTCCCGATTGTGCGCCGGGCCGCGTTCGCGGTGGTTTTGGGTATTGTGCTCGTCAAGGGATACGTTGGGCCGATCTTGAATGATTGGCCGTTTATCCGTGGTGTGGATCACTACTCTCACGCCGTAATGGCGAACCTGATGATGGAGCGCGGGCAGATCGAGCCGTACCTCATCTATCCACCAGGCTTTCACACGCTAACCGCCATGATCTCCCGTATAAGCTCGTTGGACCCTTTAGAGATATTCCCTGTCCTCGGACCCGCGCTGCTCCTCCTGCCGATCCTGGCTATATACGTCCTGGGCCGCAAACTCTTCGGAACGTGGGCTGGAATCCTGGCGATGCTGTTCCTCTCTATGGCCGGAGGCACGTATCAATACTTCGAAGACGCTATGTACCCCAATATGGTCACGTCCCAGTTCTTGCTGGTGGCCGCTATCACGGGCCTAGTATCCTTCTATAGAGCACCGACTGGTCGCTCCGGTGCTTTCCTGGTTCTCGTAGGATCTTCGGTTACGCTCTTTCATCCCGTGGCGAGTCTGTACCTCGCGCTGCTGCTCGGCATGGTCGGCCTATTTCTATTGCCTCATCTCCTACTGCATCGACGCTCCGCCGGTATAGCGTTGTTCGGTGCATTGGCCGCGCTCGGGGTTCTAGCGGCTCTGTACGCCTGGGACACCTACGATCTTCCGGGCATGGTCGGTGAACTAATTGGAGTTACGTCCGACGAAAGCCAGACCGGAGAAGCCGTCGGGATGGCGGTCGGCACGCAGATGCCGTACAGATACGAAGCCCTGATCGGCTACATCCTCTCCCAGCCTGTCGCGTGGTTGGGACTTTTCGGGCTCTACGTACTAGTTGGGGTTCGGGATCCGCTCGACCTCTCCGGCTCCACCCTCGCCGGCAAACTCGCCCGTCTCACTGTCCTGCTGTGGACTTTCCTGCTTCTGGCCGGGAGCTTCACCCCCATGAACGGATTCCCGCAACGCTTCGCCCGCGACCTCGGCGTGCCACTCTCGCTGCTGGCCGCGTTCGGCGTCCTCGCCCTTGTACGTTCGTTGGCCCCACTGCTTCTCAATCACCAGCGATCCACCGCGAGACCCATCACCATCTTCGCAGCCTCGCTAACAGTACTCGGACTCGGGATGATGACTATCTTTCAGGTTTACATCAGCCTCGAAGATGCCACAGGACCGAGCGAGCAGTTGACCATTACCGCCCCGATAGGCGAGGCTGGAAAGTGGCTTGAGAAGCACAACGAAGGCGGCAATGTACTCGTTAGCCCGCACGGAAACCAGGTTCCGAGCCGCATGATGCTGGCGATGGGAGATTACTTCGAGTATCAGTCGTTCGAGAACTACCAGATCCTACGTCCAAGGGATCTCCCGCCAACCGGTACCAAGCCACTCTGGGACGTGTATTTCGCATCCCACAATCCCGCCAACCCACATACGCAGGATATCCTGCGGGACCGCGACATCCGGTATGTCGTCCTGTACAAAGACATGCCCGACCGAGCCATCGAAAAACTCTGGATCACCTTCAAAAAACACCCCGACCTCTACTCTGTAGCCTTCGAAAACAGCGACGTACTGATCGTCAGGCCAAGCACTTCAGTATCTCAGTAATTCAGTCAGCACTTCAGCTAGAGCTTTTCGATAATACGGAATGAAAAATACTAAGATCACTGCCGATGGAACATTTCATCTTTTCGTTCGCCAAAGGGTCGTTCAACAACTGCCGCAGTCTCTCAGTCAAGCCGTTAGTCACGCTCCAGTCAGGTTTTGCTGGTTGGCTGACATGCTGCCTGCTACTCCTCAATCCGGTAGACGGAACCTTCTACTTGGGTTACGTCGAAGCCAGCCTTTCTGAAGTTGCTCGGTCTGGCCTCCTCTTGGGCGAAGAGGTAGACGGGACCACTTTCGAGGGCTATCCTGGCGGATTTTACGCCGGAGAGATCGTCGGTGCCGAAGCGGCGGTCGGTCTCGGGGAGGCTGAGGTCGGCGGGCCACACTATGTCGTTGTAGGGAAACTTCTTGCTGTGCTGGAATGGATCTACGAGCGTCAGGTCGCGGCGACGCTTCTCGACGAGGACCATATACCAGAGGTTGCTCCGGTGGTGAAGTACGGTAGCGTCCTGAGGTACATTTCGGACGACCGTTTCAATACCCTTCCGTCCCCGGTAGTCGTCGCTCATATCGACCCGCGAGTAAGTCTCCCACACGCCCCAGACCGGTAGGATCAGGAGTACAGAGACAACCAATCCCTTTACCAGGGTTTCGCCTGTGCGAAGGCTTTCGATAAGAGGCATTGCCCGGTCCAAAAGGGCTCCAAATCCGACAGTCGCCCAGATGCAGATCACGAGGTACGTTGGGATGAAGTACAGTTCGATGTCCACGATGTTGTTCTCGATAGAGTAGATGAACCATCCCAGAAACGGGATACCTATAAGAGTGGATGCCGCTCGATCTCGGGTTGCCAGTACGATCAGGCCGAGCAGCGCGACTTGTAGCACGATCAGGCTGTGATCTCCGATCAAGTACCCGAGATACATCCAGATTCGTTCGGGAACTTCGGTTATGCCAAACGCGAAGAACGATCCGGTGAGATCCCCACCGCTTATGACGTACAGCGTCCGCTCCAGATTGTCCGGGTTGTTTGCCTCCATCGGAGCGTCCATATTCGCCCGGATAGGTAAATACAGATACGGCAGCAGGCCAATAACGAAGAGCGCGACTCCTTTTAGTATGAGGATCGGGCGCGTAAATTTGGATCGATCCACGAGCGCCACAAAGACGAAGGCAGCTGGGAGGATCAAACCGCTGGTCACGTGGTTTGTGAGTGTCAATCCGCCGAGGAACGCCCCTAGCAGCAGGTATCGGTCGCTGGAGGGCTCGTCGCGGCGTTCGCGCCACCGGAGCAGTACGAGGAAGATCAGGCCGATCATGAGCGCGTTCAGGGTATACACCTCGGCCATGACGGCCTGGCTCCAGATCGTACCCCCAAGCCCGAAAGCCAGCGCACCGATCGCCGCCGCCAATACCCGATGACTCAGCAGATACCCGATGGCGTAGACCATCAGAACGGCCAACGC
>JBGTDE010000027.1:0-5084 GCA_041748475.1 Rubrobacteraceae bacterium
AACGGTTGGTTTGCCGAGAACACTAACCCGGAAGGTCGCTCCGGGGATCTCGCCGCAGGTGTCACGGGCGCGGACCTCTTCGTGGGTGTATCGGCTCCTGGCGTTCTCAAGGTCGAGCATCTAAATCTCATGGCCGAAGACCCCATAGTCTTTGCGATGGCGAACCCTGAGCCTGAGATACACCCGGAGATCGCCATGGGCAAGGTTCGCATAATGGCGACCGGGCGAAGCGACTACCCGAACCAGATCAACAACGTACTCTGCTTCCCAGGCATCTTCCGAGGTGCCCTGGATATTCGCGCCCGCGAGATCGACGAGCTCATGAAACTCGCCGCCGCTGAAGCTATGGCCGCCGCGATCCCCGAGGAGGAACTGGTCGAGGACTACATCATCCCGAGTGTCTTCGACGAACGAGTGGCTCCCGCCGTGGCTGAAGCCGTGGCCGAAGCTGGAAAGAAGAGCGGTGCGGCCCGACGCATCGGACAACAGTCGGAAGTCAGCATGATCGGTCCGCAAGCCTTTTAATCCTCTGGATAAACTCCACGAGCGTCATAGAATACGCTCGTGGAGAGCCTGTCGAAAATTTTTGTCTGCGCCACCCCCGGCGAGGGACGCTGCGGTGCCAAAGGCGGCGGCGAACTCCTCAAAGCCTTCAAAGATGAAGTGGAGCGCCAGGGAATCTCATCGTCAACCGTACTCCAGAACGCCTGCACCCGGCGTCATGACGAAGGGCCGGTAGTTTTTATCTTCCCAGAAGATGTCGTGTATACCCATGTGCAGACCGAGGACGTACGGGGGATAGTCGAGCGACACTTGACTGCCCGCGCCGCTGCGAAACCCGGATCAGGCTGAGTCGGACTTTTCTCCGGCGCTTCCAAATCCCACGCGTCCTAGAGTGCGTTCCATGGCCCAGTCGGCTCCGGTTAGAAGTCGGTCTCGGCGGCTCTTCATGTAGTAGAGGAAGATGCTTCGGTAGAGTGCTTGGGCCGCTGGACCACGAAGTTTGAGGCCCACGGCATCGGCTACAGCACTTTCGGGGCCGAGGCTGACTACGTAGCCCCGGTCGAAGTATCGGAAGGGTGGTCGTCCCCGGCGACTACTCGCGCCACGAGTTCGGCGTTGGAGATCCCGCGCCACCCACGGACCCTGCTGCACGGCTACCGAAGCCGTGGGGGGAAGCACGCCAAGCTTCTTGTGATTGTACGCTCCGCCATCACCGATCACGTAGATGTCTGGGTGATCCGGTATCGTGAGATGTTTGTCCACGAAAGCTCTTCCGGAAGCCTCGTGCTCGCCGGGCAACTCGCGAATGAGCGGCGCGGCCTGAACGCCCGCCGCCCAAATCCGGATCCCGGCGGTCAGTTGCTCGCCATCCGTGGTTAGTTCTGTCTCGGTTGCTTTCTCTACTTCAGAGTTGAGCCGGATTTCCACGCCGAGATCCGAGAGTGTTTTCTGGGCAACGGTGTCGAAGTATGGGTCCAGCCATCCCATAAGGCGATCTGAGGCTTCTAGCAGCACGATACGAGGCGACTCGGAGGGCCGACGAGTCGTTCGTTTACGCAGGTAATCGAAGAGCGCTGCGACTTCACCCGCGAGTTCCACGCCCGTTGCGCCACCGCCGACTATCGCAACGGTCAGGGCGCCGGGTGAAGGTTTGCCGGAGCGGCTTGTGGCGGCTGTCCAGGCTTTGTTCAGTTCGGATCGGATAGTTAGTGCATCGTCGAGGCTCCAGAAAGTTTGGAGGTGATTCTTTAGGGGTTTTGGTGGTGGAGTTGCGATGCTACCGGCGGTCAGGATCAGGTACTCGTAGTGAATTTCGCCATTAGTGGTTTGGAGAGTCTTTTTGTCTGTATCGACGCTTTGGACTTCGGCTTGCAGAAAATCGCACCGTCCCTTACAAAGAGGTGCGATGGGCGATGAGACGCTGTCCGGATGTACGCGACCTACGGCGACTTCGTGGGCAAGCGGAATAAAAGGGAAGTGTGAAGAGCGGTCGATTAGAAGGGCCTCGTTTCGGAGGGAGGATGGCAGGTTGCGGATAAGCGAAGCGCCCGCGAAGCCCGCGCCTACGACAACGATTTTGGCGGTACGTATGTTGTTTTCTGAGTCCATCCCGCTCCTTTAGACATGTCTGGGTTCGAGTATACGTTACCCGGATCGGGTGGAATTCAAGATCATAGCGATCCGGGCTTTACAAAATACGCGCTCTTACGTAGACTCTATGGACTGTCGGAGACTAGGGAGCTTACGGCGGTCGAAAGGGGAAAGAACAAGAGTTCATCACGAGGCTAGAAAGGGGCCAAAGTGACGGAGGAGTTATTAGAGACTACGGAGATCGCTCCGGGGCTCATAGTAAGGCATACCAACAGGCGTTTGGGAAGACTGGAACCATGCGAAGCTTGCGAGCGTTTGATCTCGGGCGGCATCTCGTTCGCGGAGTTCGTGGATCAAGTCGGCGACGGCTACCGCGAGTTGCTAGATTTTATGATGGACCACGACCTGCATCCCGGTCGTAGGGAAGAGGTGATCTTCTGCATCGACTGCTACTGTGAGGATGCACGCACCCGAGTGGTTCTGCGTTGGCAGTTGGATCAACTCTACGAAACGGAACGGTTGGGCGCGTTCTAGACCTCCTCATCGGATACATCGGCGGTGAATGGGTACAATGTTCGTGCGGCTCGCGAATGGTCCGCACGAACATCGTACAACGACAGAAGGAGTAGCCGCGATGGACGATGAAATGCAGAAGAGGCTCATCACGATCCTCTCCAGCGCGATAGCGTATTTCCTGGCGAGCAAACTGGCCGATAGGCTCATAGTCGAGCCCGAAGTCCGGGGTGTAAAGGACGACGTGAAGGAAGCCATGATAAAGGCAAGCTTCTCGCTAGCTTCGACCGTAGCCGCCTCGTTCGTGATTCGTCGGATCGTTGGAAGCCGGTGGGGCTCCTGAGCCAATCCGTCGGTCTTTCGAGGGCGTGATAGCGACGTCCAGGTAGGATATTATTGAGATCATGATTACTTTTCTTATCATTCTGTTGTTGATCGTGGGCCTTCTGTTGGCGGCTTCCGTCGCTCTTGGGAGGCAATCCGTAGAGGTCGAAAGTGCTCGTGACACCGAGTATCTAGAGCTTGACGGGATTTGGATCCGCTACCGGGTCATCGGCGGTGGACCGCCCGTCCTCCTGGTCCACGGGTGGTTGTCGTCATCCAGCATCTGGGATGGCCTCGAAGGACGCTTGGCCCAACGCTTCACCGTATACACCCTGGACCTCACAGGTTTCGGAGAGTCGGACAAGCCTCTCTCTGGCTACGGAGTCCGTAACGGTAGTCGGTTGCTGTACGCTTTCTGTGCTCACTTCGGGCTCACGCGCACCAGCGTCGTGGCTCACGATCTCGGCGGAAACATGGCTGTCAAGCTCGCGGCGGACCACCCGGATGTCGTCGGCAACCTCATCCTGGTAGCCGTACCCGCCAACGAAGAGCAGATCGACCTTCCGACACCCCTGTGGCTCGCCACGCTTCCGGTCGTAGGACCGCTGTTCTACGCTCTCGGGCGGTCAGTCAGGCCCGTGCGGGAGATGTGGATGAAGCCCTTCGTATCCGAGCCCGAAGACCTTCCAGAGGATGTAGTCGAAGACGCCGCGCAATCTACGCCCGCCGCTGTTCGGGCCAGTCTCAATACGACACGGCGTGAGATATCCGGTGGACGTCTCGCACGTCAAGCCCGCATCCTCAAAGGTCCAATGTTCCTTATAGCGGGGGAAGAGGATCAGATAGTGGATCCTCAATCAGTTGGGACATGGTCCGGCATCGCTGATACAGCGGAAGTAGCCTTGATCGAGCAATGCGGCCATCTTCCGATGCTCGAACGCCCCAGCGAATTTAACGCCCACGTTCTCGCTTTTCTAACCGGCGATGCCAGATATTTGGATCTCATCGAGCGCCCAGCTCCCGAAGACGATGAACATGTCGAAGACGAACACGCTGAAGACGAGTATACGGAAGAAGAATTTCGGGGTGAGGAACGTCGGGATGAGGAATTCGACGACGAGCGGATATCCGTCCAGCGCATGGATCGCGATAGCCGAAATCGGGACGACTTCGAGGATGAGCCTGTCTGGCGGGAAGCCCGTGACGAACAGGAGCCCATCACCGACGAGCAACCGACAAGGGTGCCGATAGGTGAGCCGGACTACGAGTCACGGCCTCTACCACGTAGCCGATCCTTCGATCCTCAACCACCGGAGAATGAAGACGAGACCACAGACTTATCGTCCTCCCTCGAAGACGACGCTCCAGTAGTTCGTCGCAAGCGTCAAGGCGAGTACGTTCGGGACGATGCCCCGGAGGAGTCCGATGAAAATCAACCTTCGGGTTTCGACTCTGATGGTTACGAGAACGGTTCCAGGCAAGGTGAGCGCGAGAGTAAACAGCGTGAGCCGTTCGAGCGGGGACCGTTGGATAGAAAACTAATTCCTGAACTACCCGACGATCTCTTCGAGTGGTCCAGCAGTCGCCGTGAGAACCCGCAAAGTTCGAGGCGGCGCGATACGCCTTCGGATAGCACCGAGCGACCCCCGTTGGGTAACGAGGAACCAGATGGAGACGACCCGCAGGAGTCGCCCCGACCGTAACCGGGCGACTCAGCAAGCCACATACTACGGCCCTCAGTAGTTCAGTCAGGCAAAAACTGAACTACTGACTGGCTTACACTACATTACAGAGTTTTGCGGAGGTAGATCCACTCTTTTATATCCAGGAAGTATCCCGTCATGCGGGACCTTTGGCGGGATACTTCCTCGTATCCGGCAGATTCGTAGAGTTTGAGCGCGGCTACGTTGATTCCACTGACGTGTAGACCGACGGTCTCTTTTTCGGCGTCGCGGCCCAACGTTTCGGCGGCTGAGAGGAGACTTCTCCCGAGACCCGAGCCCTGGAACTCCGGAGTTACTACAAGACGTTCTATGTAGGCTTCCGAAGCCGGGGCTGTGTAGCGCGGGTAAGAGAGTAGCGTCGTCGCCCAGACAGCGCGAGTCATGCCGAGGTGTTTCGTGAGCGTTCGCCAGAGTCCTCGGGCCATCACG
>JBGTDE010000028.1:0-3922 GCA_041748475.1 Rubrobacteraceae bacterium
TGATCCAAACTTCTCTAGAAATTATATCGGCACTAGGCGAAAGGTTTAGCGTTCGAGATCCCGATGCCGGATATGAAGGTTGACATCCTTATTGGCTTCGCCCAACTTCCTTGCAAGCTCCTCGGCAACTGCCACGGAACGATGACGACCGCCCGTACAGCCGATACCAACGGTAAAGTAAGTCTTTCCCACATCGGCGTACCGGGGAACCAGAAACGCGAGTAAGTCGCCAGTCTTTGAAAGAAAGTCCCGGCAGTCTTCATTGTCGAGCACCGCGTCGCGTACGGGAGCGTCACGTCCGGTCAAAGGACGCAGCTCGGGGTCGTAGTGCGGGTTGGGCAGGAACCGAACATCGAACAGAGTATCCACGTCGAGGGGCGCACCATGTTTGAAGCCGAATGAGATCACGCTAACGGTGAGATGGTCGGTGAGTGATTCGGCGAGTTTCTTGAAACGCAGTCGCACGTCGAGTGCCGAGTAGCCGGAGGTATCCACGACGAGATCCGCATTCTCCCGTAGCGTCGCGAGATCCCGCCGTTCGGCCCGGATCGCCTCTAGCACGTCGCCATTCCGGGCGGCTGGATGCGGACGGCGGCTCTCCTTGTAACGCATCACGAGCGAAGGGTCGTCAGCCTCTATGAACAGTACGCGGCGCTCCCAGCCGTCTTGGGCGGCCACACTCACGAGGCTTTGTTCTAGTTCTTCTCCGAAGTATTGGCGGCCTCGCGTATCCATGACCACTACGACATCTTCAGGACCACCGGCAGTCTCAAGGACGGCGGGGATCATGCTAGGCGGCAAGTTGTCTATGCAGTAGTAGCCGGAATCCTCGAAAGCTCGGAGAGCGTTGGATTTGCCCGCACCAGAGAGTCCGGTGACGATCACTAGCCGCCGTACCCCAGACCCGTTCGACGGAATAGTCGTGGACTCACCCACGAAGGGCTTTCCGGTAATGACGCTTCTGTAACGTAGAAGTCATCTTGTGTTCCAAGCGTAGCATCCCGTCTTCAGAGTCGCAACGCATAAACCGTATATTTAAGCTAAAGTTTACTTTCAGCCGCCAGAATGCAGCCGTTGAGAATTAGCGGTGGACTCGGGCGTGGACTTCGCGGGCTACGCGACCGGGGAGTCCGGGTACGGCTTCGAGTTCTTCGAGGGAGGCTTTGAGAAAAGCGTCAGGGGTTCCGAAGTGGTCCAGAATTTTCTTTTTGCGTGTGGGTCCGACTCCGGGGAGGTCATCAAGGACGGAGCGGGTCATCTCGGTGGTACGAAGCTTGCGATGATAGGTGTTGGCGAAGCGGTGAGCCTCGTCGCGGACACGCTGTAGGAGATGCAGCTCGGCGGAGTTGCGGCGCAGGACTACGGGTTCCGGGCGACCGGGCTCGTAGATCTCCTCGTCGCGCTTGGCGAGGGAGCGCAGGGAGATGTCCGGCAACTCCGTCCCGACGTTCATGTCCGCGAGGATCGGGACTACAGATGAGAGTTGTCCCTTGCCGCCGTCCAGCAGGATCAGGTCCGGCGGAGGAAATTTCGGGTCGTTCTCCTTCAGCCGTTCGAGGCGGCGTTTAATGACCTCGGCCATGCTGGCGAAATCGTCTGCGCCCTCGACAGTCTTTATCTTGAAACGTCGGTATTGATCCTTTGCCGGTCGTCCCCCCTTGAAGACGACCATCGAGGCGACTGAGTTTGTCCCCATCGTGTTGGAAATGTCGTAGCATTCGATCCTCATAGGTAAGCGCGGCAACGCCAGTTCCTCACGCAGCGCGTCGAGTGTAGAAGCGACCTGATCCCGCTTGGCCTCTTCGAGCGCTTTCTCGTGCGAGAGGCTCAACTCTGCATTTCGAACAGCACTCTCAAGAACACGCCGCTTGTCCCCCCGCTGAGGTCGTCGAACCTCGACCCGCGTACCACGCAGCCCGGAAAGATGCTCCACAAGTGGCCGCAGAGCCTCCTCGTCCTCGGTCGACGGAATAAGGATTTCGCGCGGGATAGTGACCGTATCGTAGTATTGCGGCACAAACTGCAAGGCCACACTCTCAGCGCTCGCCTCACCGTAGTTGTCTAGTAAGAACGAATCGCGGTTCACTACCTGCCCGGCCCGTACAGCGAATACCTGCACACACGCGGACTCGCCTTGAGAGAATGCGCCGATGGCATCGAAGGATTCCTCGGAGTCCAGGGTTGCCTGTTGACGGTCGCGGACGTGGCCTAGAGCGGAGAGTTCGTCGCGAAGTTTCGCGGCACGCTCGAAATCCATCTCGCGGGCGGCGTCTTTCATGGCGGCCTGGCGAGTTCGAATAAGATCGTCAACCCGGCCTTCGAGAAAGTCAACGACGTCGGAGATGATCTCATCGTAGCCTTCTTTGGAGATCGCTCCAACACAAGGCGCGGACGAACGTCCAATGTGGTAGTTGAGGCACGGAATCCCGCTGCGCCGACCGGGCTCAGGCCCCCGACACTTGCGGAACGGAAACGTCTTATTGAGAACTTCGAGCGTACTGTGGACCGACGACGCGCTCGGGAACGGCCCAAAGTAGCGATGCCGTGCGTCATGATTGGAGCGCGTGGCGAAGACCCTCGGGTACTCGTCGCCAGTGGTCACGACGATGTACGGGTAGCTCTTGTCGTCTTTTAGCGAGGCATTGAAGCGTGGCCGGTTGCGTTTTATGAGGTTCGCTTCCAGGACCAACGCCTCGGTCTCGGTGCGGGTGACGATAAAGTCGATGCGCGAGACGCGCTCCCGAAGCTCCCCTATCTTCGGTCGGCCATCGCCGGATTTGGTGAAGTAGTTGGCTACGCGAGAGCGAATATTCTTGGCTTTCCCGACGTAGATGATCGCATCGTCGCCATCCTTGAAGATATAGACGCCAGGCGATGTCGGAAGGTGGGATCTATCAGGGTAACCATTCTCGGACATTGTTTGGATTATACCGCCGAACCAAAGATTCAGAGCTTCGGGAATCTTCGCTCAGGCGGTGTCGTCCTGGCTCTTACGGAGTTCGCGGGGCTTGATGGTCGCCCCCGGCGGGATCATGTCGTCGCCGCCCGCTCGGGCGTAGCCCATCCCGGAGACATAACCACCGAAGGCGGCTGAGACTGTCGAGATCAGGGCTCCAGCGATACCCAAACCATCGAAACTGGTGACGATAACGAGGAATCCCGCGAGCATCGCGAGAGCGGTACCGGCGAGCGTGGTGCGACGGCGAAGTTCAAAGTTCGCTCGCCTAGAGTAGAGAGAGAACATCACAATGATGGTCGCCAGGACTATAAGCTGCGGGAAAACATAGAAAGCGTAACTGTCGCCGAAGTTCGGGAAGATCACGACCCTAAAAGCCTGGTCGCGCTGGTCAAGACCAAAAGCCGCCGAGAGCCAAGCAAGCGTGAAGAATCCCGTCCAACCTATAAGCGCCCCGATCCCCGCGCCAACCCGCTTCGCCCGCTTCTTCTCGGCTCGATAAGTCCGAAGTCCAAGTACAGCGCCCAGAGCCATGCCCGGCAGAATCAGCGCGAGCCCGAGGAAAGCTAGTCTGGCGGGGACGTAGCCGTAGATGTCCGGGTTTCCGACGTAGCGGAAGGGCAGTGAGATCAGGAAGTTCGCCAACAGGAACGCGAGAATCCCCATGTAGACCCAGGTAACACATCCGAAAGCGCGACGACCCGCCGGGCTTATAGCGCGATTATCATTGGCTGGCACGCTCTGCCCGTTGGACGGGCTGCGATCAGACGACAATCTTCTCTTCTTTCATGTCCGCTCCGAAATGCCGCAATAAAGTCGGCGCGACGTCCGTGATCCGTCGCGGAGCAGCCATACCACTCGCCAGCATAAACACGTTGGAATCGTTGGCGTGTAGCGAACCGTGGTCGCTCGCCTCGTGATACCCGCCCGTGACCTCGCCGAAGGTATGTCCCGGAGTAGCCGACA
>JBGTDE010000029.1:0-2748 GCA_041748475.1 Rubrobacteraceae bacterium
CGTCCGAGCGCAGGGCTATCGGGCGCATCCCGGTCTCGGTCGGGAGGTCAACGTCTTCGAGACTTCGACCGTCCAGGGTGCTCTCGGGGTGGATGCTGACGCGATCCGGTATCTCTTCGGCCTCGGGGATGTCTTGTAGGAGTTCCGGTGGGATGCCGAGTTTTTTTAGGACTATCTTGGCTATGTCGTTGGCTGCGTTGCCGATCTTCTCTATATCCTGTACGACCTGCAAAATTCCGGCCATCTGCTCGGCGTCCGCGGGGGAGCGGGCGGCTAGTATCGCCAACGTACGCATGTCGTGGACGAGGTCGTTGAGGCGTTCTTCTAGACGGATCACCTCTTCGGAGAAGTCTTCAGAGTTGTAGAAGAGGGCCGCGTAGGCTAGATCCACCATTAGTTCCGAGGTGTTCTTGGCTTCAGAGAGCATTTCCTTCAAATTTCGTGGTTTCGAGTCTCGCATATTGGTTACCCCGCCAATCCAAAGATTATAAGAGAGATTATAAGGCTCATAAAGCCGAGTAAGTCAACCGCCGCCGTGATTATCGGTATTCCGTAGGTGTCTGGATCCAAGCCCAGACGATAACTGACGGTCGAGCCGTAGTACGCCGCCAATACCGCCGCCGTTGTCGCAATAAGCCCGGCTATAGCACTCAGAGCGACCATCACCAAAAAACCCGGACTCGCTACTCCCGTCAACATCGCCAACCCGTGCGATGCCCCCCCAATAAATACATAAACTCCAGCCGCGAAGATGTACGTCAGCGTGAAGTCCTTGAAAGCAACAAGCTGCGGTATCCCACGAGGCTCCAACAGACCGAGATGAACCTTAGACGACAACCGGCTCGAAAGAATGCCCCCCAGAGCCCCGCCTTCCTGCAAAAACGCTGGCAACAGAATGAGAAGCGCGGGCAGTGCGAGAAAAGCTTCCTGGTCTTCCAGAGCTACTCCGACGAGGATCGTAACGGCTCCCGTGAGAGCCAGGATCGGGAACGATTCCGCCAGAATTCGCCTCAAGGTGCGAGCCCCGAGCCGGAAAGCCAGGACGGTGCTTACTACCGCGACCACGACGAGCAAAGCCGCCAGAACGTTCGAGAAGATCGGAATTCCAATAAGATACGTCGTGAGGATGAGAGCCGGAAGCGTAAGAATGTCACCGGCGGCGGTGAGCATGGGGGCGGCAATGTTATCCATATCCCAGCCGCGACTTACCGAGAGCCGGGCGACGAGTATGGTGATACCAACGAGCAAGACACCCGCCAGAATACCGCCGACCGTCGAGATCACGATGTAATCCACCACAGTGAGTTCCGTTCGTACCCCAAGCACCTCGCACAACGTCCGAGCCAGAAACGCCAGGAATACACCGGAAACTAGGGAGAGGACCGCCACGGCTTGCACGTTTTCGGCCAATACGCCGCGACGGAGGTTCAGCTCGAAGAGACCTGTCTGGATCGAGGTTGATAGTCGGCTTCCCATCGCTCCGAAGATGGCTCCCCGCATCCCGATAGCCGCCGGGATGAGTACGGCGAGGCCGACCAACTCTTCCAGAGTTCCGGAGATACTGGCGAGCACGAGACCCGCGATCAACTCTCCCACCGACGATAGAAACAGTGCCGCGAATCCCTGCCGCAACGACTCTTTCTCCTCGGTCAGATAGCCATAAACCTTGGGACGCAAATGCGGTCGGTTACGCAGCTTATCTCGCACGCCGCCATCCCGGCCCCGCTCGCGCCACCGCCCGTCGTCTCTACGCTTCTCACTCACGCAGGACTGTATAGACCCTATGAGCCGCCATGTAAAGCGGATGCCGTAAGATATATTTTCTCACAAGCACAGACGGGAAGGAGCCAAATGAAAATCGGCATCATCGGAGCGGGTAACATCGGAGCGAACGCCGCCCGACTCTTCGCCGCAGCCGGACACGAAATAGCTATTAGCAACTCCCGCGGTCCAGAGACTTTGACCGGACTAATAGACGAGATCGGCCCAAACGCCCAAGCAGCGACAGTCGACGAAGCCGCCACTTTCGGCGAAGTAGTACTACTCGCGATACCGTGGTCCAGGAGGGAAGAGGGGCTTCCCGAACCGGAGCTACTGGAAGGCAAGATCGTCATAGACTCCCTCAATCCGTACACGTCGGACTTCGAGCCCGAAGACCTCGGCGACGACACTTCTAGCGAGGACGTGGCGCGGCGGTTGCCTGGAGCCCGCATCGTAAAAGCTCTGAACACCATGTACTACGAGACGTTGCTCTCCGAGGGTCGACCATCTTCGCCGGTCGAGGAGCGGTACGCGCTCTTTATCGCGGGAGATGATGAAGAAGCAAAAAGTGTCGTGACCGGGCTGATCGAAGACATAGGGTTCGCCGCTGTGGACACTGGCTCACTGCGCGAAGGCGGACGAAAGCAGCAACCCGGCTCAAACGTCTACAACGTACCGATGGCCGCCGGACCCGCCGCCCGCGCAGCCGGAATCGAGGAGAAATGACAAAGACACGCGCCGTAGTAGTGGACCATGACTCTCCAGACCGCCTCGTCTTGCGGGAAGTGGAGGCTGCGGATCCGAACCCGTCCGAAGCGTTGGTACGGGTGGCGGCGATCTCGTTGAACAGGGGAGAGGTGCGCCGCGCTACGACCCTCGACGAGCCCGGTGCTCGTCCCGGCTGGGATCTCGCCGGGACCATCGAACAATCCGCCGCCGATGGCACCGGACCATCCGAAGGAACACGAGTCGTCGGATTCCTACCCT
>JBGTDE010000030.1:0-10305 GCA_041748475.1 Rubrobacteraceae bacterium
AATTATATAGGTTGGCGGTTTCGGCTTTCGTGAAGTTGTCGGAGCGTTCCTAACGTTCGCCTTCCCAGTAGTCCGCCTCTTCCATGCGTCCGACAAGCCCAAGAGCCTTCGACGGTCCCGTTGCCTGTTCTCTGAGTGCCCGAATCAGGATTTTGCCGGAGCGTGGATAGAAGGTTGTGTCACCACCATCGCGTTCGCCGAAGGCCAGATATTCGAGATCTTCGTCCCTATCGGCGACAAAGGTATGGGCGATGCCGGTGCCGGAAGGATAGGAGATCACATCTCCCGCCTCTACAGGTACGTGCTCCCCATCTTGCAGAGCCGTTCCTCGACCGCGCAATATGTAGAACAACTCCTCTTCGGAGGTGTGGGCGTGCTCCGGATAAGATTGGTATCCAGCGAGGATAACTATGCGCTTGAGCCCTACATCCACGCTGCCGACGGCCCGGCCCAAATCGCGGCGACGAATGTGGCAGCGGCCCTCGCCCCAGTCCTGTTCGGCTATCTCTTCTGTGTTGACAACGTTCAGCGGACGCTCCATCTACCCTCCAAACCTAGCCGTTTTTCCGGGACCATCTTAACATTCGTGCGGTAAAAACTGTCCATGGATATCTTCGAGAATCTCTCCGCAAGCTCCAGGCTCGAAGCGGTCACGCTCGACGCTTATTCGAGGGTGGTGCGGGATGTGACGGAGAATCTGGAGCCCGCTGTGATTTCGGTCGGCGCATCCGAGGGACGCGGTGGCGGGTCCGGCGTGATCCTCGGTACTGATGGCTCCTCCGTTACCGCCATCACCAACAGTCATGTCGTGCGAGGCCTACGAAGCCGTACCGGAGACGGGACGCTGGAGGTGACGCTGCCGGATGGTGCTTCTGTATCCGCCGAGACTATGGGGGACGATCCACCGAGTGATCTTGCGGTGATCCGGTTCTCACCCGGGCAAGAGGTTACGGTCGCCGGGCTCGGAGAGGCCGAGAACTTGGTGGTAGGACAGCTCGTCGTGGCTATCGGTAATCCGCTGGGATTTCAGCGGAGCGTTACGACGGGTGTGGTGAGTGCTCTGGGGCGTTCTATCCGGGGCGAGAGCGGTCGTCCTATCGAGAACGTGATCCAGACCGACGCGGCCATCAACCCCGGCAACTCCGGCGGTCCTCTGGCTGATTCTCTGGGAAGAGTCGTCGGCATCAACACGGCCATAATCGGTGGGGCTCAGGGGATAGGTTTCGCGGTGCCGGTCTCGGCGACGTTTCGGCGGGTGATCTTCTCTCTAGTAACCGAGGGCCGCGTGCGTCGGGCCTATCTCGGCGTGATGGTGGCAAGTCGACCACCCAGGAACGGCGCTGGCGGCGGCGCTATCATCCAGAGCATCGCCCCGAACAGCCCCGCCGAACGAGCGGGCCTGCGTCCCAAAGACCTGATCGTGGGTCTGGCCGATAAAACCATCAAATCCACCGGCGAGCTTCTCGCGCTCCTGGACGAATCCGCCATCGACCGTGACACCACGCTAAAGATCGAACGCAGCGGTCGCGAACTCTCGCTTACAGTACGTCCCAGAGAACAACCTTCGGAGTGAAACCAAATCCTAAACCCAAAAGACGACCGAGAAGCTTTCCGATCCAGAGACTTCCCGAGCTAGAGACTTCCCCTGTAGGGAACTACTTGACCCTTGGTTCGGGCTTTGGACGTTGTCTTTCGCGCCGCATGTACCAGTAGCCGAAAGCGATAAAGACGGCGGCCAGAATGACACCGAGGATGCGGGCGAAGGTATGCACCTCGCCGATCATGTTGATAACGACCGTATCGGCGAAGAACATCTCGACGGCTACGTAGATCAGAAGCCCAGAGCCCACGTACACGAGCCAGGGCAAACGATTCATCAGAGAACTGAGCAGTTGGCTGCCCCAGATTATGAGCGGGATCGTGAGCAGGATGCCAAAGCCGATCAGCGCGAGGCTCTCGCCTGAGACCGCGACCAGTGCGAGCACGTTGTCCAGGGACATCACGGCATCAGCTACGATGATTATCCGTATCGCCTCCCAGATGCCGCTGCCGGCCTTTACGCCGTCGTGATCGTCACCCTGTGAAAGGAGTTTCCAGGCGATCCAAATTAATAGCAATCCACCTACGGCTCGCAGGAGCGGCACGTCGTTGATAAACCAGATAACGAGGCCAGCGAATATGAACCGCAGCGCCACAGCTCCGAAAGCACCCCAGAAGATCGCCCGCTTGCGTACGTCACCATCGAGCTGACGGACGGCCAGCGCGATCACGACCGCGTTGTCCCCGGAGAGGATCAGATCTATAGCCAACACTCCCAAAAAGCGGAAGAATAATTCTCCAATTTCCATCTAGTTCGCTATCCTCTCGAAAACCGATGCTCCGCTATCCGACAGAGGCTATATTAACAGCAAAACTTCAGGATCAGGCCGGTTCTTGACAAGAAATCTGCGCTGCTAGACACATTCTCCGATAACCGAGCGTCCGATTACCCAATTTCACCCAAGAACATTGACGATGGCGACCACAACGAACGCCGCGTAAAGAATTCCGCCACCCATCAGAAAGTACGCGTTCACTGGACGTTTTGCAGATAGCAACGCATACAGGCAAACACCGGAGAAAAGCGTGAGTCCCACGGCCACTATGTTGATGAAGTTCAGCTCCCACTTCGTCAACAAAATACCAATGGTCACAGGGATCGTGCTCTGAAAAACCATCGCCCCGGCGATGTTGCCAAAGGCCAGAGTGTCTTTACCCTCCCTCACCCAGATAACCGAGTTGAACTTCTCCGGCAACTCGGTCGCCAAAGGCGCGAGCACGAGCGCGACAAGTCCAGCCGGTATGCCAACAGCCTTTGAACCGCTCTCAATAGCCCCCACAAAGAAATGAGCCCCGGCGGCCATGACTGCCAAAGAACCAACGACTTGAGCTACCACAGCCCACGTCGGCGGCGAGGCGCCGGGCCAGAGTGTAAGGTTGTCCGGTGTCTCCTCACCCTGTCCACCTTCGGCCTGCAGCGTCTTCACTACGTATAAGACATAAGCTGCCAAAAGCCCGACCGCGACGATTATCTTGACGAACATCGGCATCACGATGATCCCCACGCCAGCCGCTACCGCGAAGCACGGTATGAAGAAGAGCAGATCCCGCTTCGCAGTCTCCTTGTCCACCGAGACCTCCGTGCCGCTGTCCCGGCGAACCCTGAAACCGAGCACGGAAGCCCCGACCACGAACATGGCGAGCGTCGTCAGGAGAAAGGGAGCTCCAAGTATGGCCCCGACCCCGATCTCCCCCGCCGAGCCTCCGGAGTCGCCCGAGATCATGGCCCCCACGATAGCTACGACCGGGATCATGGTCTCCGGCAACGCCGTGCCAACAGCCGCCAACAAACTCCCAACGGCACCCTGACCCAGATTGAGTCGTTCTCCCAGTATCTCGACGGCGTTCGTAAACAGTACGGCAGCGACCAAAATCGCCGCCAGCGACAACACCATCGCTATCAATGTCAAAGTTTCCTCCTCGATCATCGTCAGAACATGCTAGATTCTCTCCTCCAACAATTTGTACTAACCCTGGGAGAAAAATGGAGAGACTCGAAGAAACCCTCAAATCCGTAGCCAACGGTTCACTCTCCCCCGACTCCGCCGCCAAACGTCTACGCACCGGCGAGGTCCGATACCTAGACGAATACGCCGTCCTGGACACTGGTCGCGCCGCTCGCAAAGGCGTACCCGAAATAATCTACGCCCGCGGCAAGACCCCCGAACAAGTCGCTGCTATCTGCACCACACTCCTGGACACCACCCCGCGAGTCCTCGTCAGTGCCGCCAACCCGGAACACGTAGCAGCAATCCAACTTGCCCTGCCCGACACGCCACTCCGCGAAGCAGGCCGTGCTCTGGTTCTGGGCTCCGGCGAAGCGCATCTCACAGGCGGACGGGTAGCGGCTCTCTGCGCTGGAACTTCGGACCTCCCGATTCTTGGCGAAGCTGTGGCGGTGGCCGAGGAGATGGGAGTCGAAGTGACACGCTTCCACGACGTTGGAGTAGCCGGTATACACCGCCTCGCAGGTCCGTTGGAGGAACTAGCCAGCTTCGACCCCGACTGCCTGATAGTTGCCGCCGGGATGGAAGGAGCTCTGCCAAGCGTTATCTCCGGTCTCGTGGCTGTACCCGTCGTTGGATTGCCCACCTCTACAGGGTACGGTCTCGGGGGGGATGGCACAGCCGCGATCCTTGGGATGCTACAGACTTGTTCGCCTGGTCTCTGCGTCGTCAATGTGGACAACGGAGTCGGCGCGGGAGCGACGGCGGCTATGATCGCCAACCGCGCAGCAGCCAGCCGACGCGACCATCCTGACGGCTAGATCGAGAAGAGCGGACCCACGGACATCACAATGAACAAGAGTATGAGGATCATTACGACCATCGCTATAAAAGAGTTACCGCTCATCCGTCCGCACCTTTCGACTATGAAATACATCTCCAACAATGCAAGGAGATTCTAGCCTTATACAGCCCTAACCACCAGACCTCAAAACTCTTTGGCATAGAAGGTCCGCCGAAACAGTGCGACATCCTCTTTATTCGCAACACGCCGCTCTTCGTGGAACTCCCAGATCTTGTCGGCCACGTTGCGTATCACGGGACTCGGGTCCGAACGCAACTCCCATATCGCCTCAATGTCAGCCTCGACGCTCAACGTCTCGACCCCCGACTCCGGCCTCGGCTCCTTGTAGAATATCTTGCACTCGTACACCCCGGACGAACCATCGTCCTCGAAGGACACCAAAACCATCTCGGGCTTGGCCGTAACCACCTGCGACACGTTCTGTACCTCATACAGAATTCCTCGCCGACGATAAACCTCTCGCTGGGTCTCATCGAAAGCTATGCGCCCGAATTCGTCACCTTCAACCATAGAGTAAGCCTCGTCTCGTTCCCGCTCAGCCGCCCTAACCCATCGTCCCACGCCGTCGAGATCCAACCTCTCCTCACACGCCGGACATCGGAACTCCATCTCGGGGCTAACTCTCAAGCCCCCTAAATGCAGGCAGTTTGTGATCGCTTCAGCCATATTAGTTCTCATTCTACTCTCTTTTCGACCCCGCGCTAACTGAACGTACCCTGGAGATCGCACTCAACCTAAGGTTTAGAGTTGTGCTGTTGTCTATCCATTCTCCGTTCCAAGCACTCTATCCGCGTCTTTGGTGGGACTCTATATCGGGACGAGCGACGGGCGCTAGGTGTTGGTATTCTCAAGGGATCTTGTACGAGGAAGCTCACTTGGTTATCAATCCAGCGGCCAACGGTGGTCGGTCGAGTGCGCGTCGGAGGGACATCGCCGCATACCTGGAGCGTCGAGGGATGCGGCTGGTCTGGCACTCTACAAAAGGTGCTGGCGACGCGGTAGGTATCGTAGAGGGTTTGCCGGAGAATGCTCTGGTGGCGGCGGTCGGTGGTGATGGTACGGTGCGCGAGGTTGCGGCAGGATGCGTCGGAACGGAGCGCGTGATGGGCGTTTTGCCGGTGGGCAGCGGCAACGACTATGTAAAGGCTCTGGGAGTCGGGACCCGGCTAGACGAAGCTCTGCGAGTGCTAGTCGAGGGACGAGTGAAATCCGTTGATACAGGTGAGTCAAACGGCATGCCGTTTAACAACGGGCTTGGGATCGGTTTCGACGCCGAGGTCGCCGCAGGAGTCGCGGACGCACCAAAGTACCTGGGCGGAACCGGTCGGTATTTGTGGTCCGTGCTGAAGTTGCTAGGCGGCTTCCAATGCCACGAAGCCACGCTAACCCTCGATAACGACAAGGTTGTGGAGACAAAGACTATATTGGTCGCCGCTGCACTTGGGACTACGTACGGGGCGCGGTTCAAGTTAGCTCCGGAAGCGGCGCTTGACGACGGACTCTTCGATGTCGTGTGGTCCGAGGAGGTAAGCCGGGCGGAGGTTCTGCGGTTGGTGCCGATGGCACTCCGGGGAACGTTGCTCAAGAATCCCAAAATACACCTGGCGCGGGCGAGCACCATCCAGGTTGACTTCGCCGAGAAGATCCCCGCTCATGTCGACGGAGATGCCTTGAAGCCGACCCAACACTTCGAGGCGCGGGTTCTTGAGGGAGCGTTGCGGGTACTCGTTCCGTAGAGTATTTCGGTGGATGCTCGCGTGCGGGAGACAATTATGGTAAAACTCTGGATCTTCCGGCACGTATATGGGTATGAATACGGTGTCGTGTTGAATGGGTATAAGGATTCAGAAGGATTGGCGGACAGCATGAGGGCGTTTGTATTTCCAGGACAGGGTGGCGGAGTGGCGGAACCGGCGGCGGAGTTGTTGCCCGCCATCCGGCGCATCGTTGGCGATCGCATCCCAAACCAGGTGAAGTTCTTCGTCCGCGCAGCCCAGGACGCCGACGAGAGTCGGGCTCTGGCGGTTCGTCCTGATGTCGTGGCGGGCCACTCTCTCGGAGAGTATGGCGCGGCCTATGCCGCTGGATGTTTCGATTTCGAGACCGGTGTGTGGCTGGTAGCGCAACGGGATCAGTTCCTCGCCGAAGCCGCCGAGACTTCCCCCGGCGGCATGGTCGCCATCCTGAAGGCCCGTCCCGAAGAGGTCGAAGAAGCCCTCGGCGGCCCGGCGGTCGTCGCCAACTACAACACCCCCCGCCAGACCGTCGTCTCCGGACTCCGGGACGCGCTCGGTGATGCGGTATCCAAAGTCCGGGGACGCAAGGTTCCCTTGAACGTCTCGTTCGCGGCTCACTCGCCTTACGTGGCGGTAGCAGGAGAGCGGATGCGCGGCATTCTCGATTCGGTCGATTTTCGTGTACCGGAGGTTCCGGTTATAAGCGCCATTGACGGCTCGGTCCTAACGAGCGCCGAAGCTGTACGGGACGCGCTCAAAGATCAGATGGAAGCACCCGTGAGGTGGGTGAAGGTCGTTGAAACCCTCGCCAAGATGCGCGTCGAAGAGTGGATAGAACTCGGTGGCGGCACCGTCCTGACTCGGATGTTGCGAGATTTCGACCTACCCTCCCTCAGAGGAATAGCCTTCGAGGATCTACGTTCGCGCCTCGCTCAACAAGCCCAGAATCTCCTGCCGAGATCCGGCACCGCCGCAGACACCGAGGATACCTCCACCTGAACCATTGAATATCTTCTTCGATATTCAGGGAACTCTAATCTCCGGTGGCAAACCCCGACCGCACGTTAGGGAAGTTTTCCTAAAGCTCTCTGGACTCGGCCATCACATCTACCTGTGGTCCAGCGCAGGCGGCAACTACGCATCAAACGCCGCTAAACTACTCGGAGTCGAGGATCTCACCCTCGGCTGTTACTCTAAGAACGACCCGATACCTGTCACCGTAGACATCGTAGTCGACGACCAACCCGGCTTCGCCGACTACTACAAAAACGGATACACGATCCCACCGTTCAACGGAGACTCAAGCGACTCGGAGTTGTGTAAGGTTCTGGAGTCGATACAACATATGGCGTGACCGTCATTTTTCGCGATCTCGTAACATAACCCTTGCCCGTTGTTACCGTTTTGTAATATTATTTCGGCCTGACGAGTAAGAAGAGGGTCCGTTTGCGGGCTCGTTACGGATCACTTTGGAGGGTGGCTTGTCTTACGCAGTGAATTTTCGGGTGCTGGCAGTTGTCGTTGCGTTGACGCTGGCGACGTTTGGAATCCTGATCTCCGCTCGCGATTCGGAAGCTAGAGAGGCCCGCACACGTGCCAACGCCGTCAAAATAGCAAAGGAATACCTTGGCACGCCGTACAAATACGGAGGCACGAATAAGAGAGGTATGGATTGTTCGGGTCTCGTGTACCGGGTCTTTTACCATCGCATGGGAATGACGAGCGTCCCACGCACCGCTGCGGATCAGTGGAAATGGAGAGGGGCTATCAAGAGAGTTTCCCTATCCGGTACTAAACCTGGAGACCTCGTCTTCTCAGACTTTGACCGAAACGGAAGAGTAGACCACGTAGGCATAGCCGCCAGGAAAGACGGTGAGCTCAAAATGATAAACGCCCTTCAGCCCGGCAAGAATCTCGGGTATTTGTCCATCGACAAGAGGTATTACGTCGGCAGCAAGCGGTGGCTCAGAAGCTAACCACACGTTTCAGACAAACAACGAGGGGCCGGGATTTATATCTCCGGCCCCTCAAACATTCTAAATCTCTGAGGTTACCTTGCGGCTTCAGCTTCCGTCTCGGCTTCGGCGTCCTCCAGGGGAACTCCGCCGCCGGAGATCTGAACGATGTCCTCCTCAATAGTCGTAACTTCTCCGTCCATGCCTGACCACACGCCGATTGAGAATCCGTCGTCTACGGGCTCCCCGATCTTCTGCCCAAATACGACCGTGTCGCCTTCGGAGATAAGCGCCGTCGCGGGCTTGAGCAGCCGCCCGCCCAGAGGAATGCTCACGCCTTCGACCTTGCCTACTAGCGACGTAACACTCTCCGGCTCTTTGGTCTTGATGTCCGCGTATTCCTTGGAAGCGACGCCCTTCGGGATAACGAGGAAACCGTTGGTGGTGCGTCGCACGTAAGCATCGCCATCACCCAGAGACTCAATGCCCATCTCGTTGAGATAAGGCCCACCGTCGATGACGGAATACTCTCCAGCCCCAGCTTCGACATCCATCCCCGCAAGCTTCAGAAGCTCCGTGGCCGAGGAGCCTAGCGGTGTCTCGAAGAGCTTCAATTCCAGCTCCGGGCCGAAGACGTTCACGAACTTGGTCGTCACTGGCTTGCCGAGGAAGAAGGCGTTGTAGATGTTCACGAGGGTCTCGGTGTTCTGGACGATGTGTCCGGCATCGTAGGGACGACCGGGGCGCTTGGAGCCGTCAGGCATCTCGACGCGGCGCGGCACCCACTGTTCCTTGTCCTCCATAAAGATGTTCTTGATGAGCGTCTTCTCTTCGCCCATCGAGTACTTGTCCGGCACCAGGGAGAAACCGTACAGACCATTCGCGCTCTCGGCGTACCGCGAGAACCATTCTTCATCCTTGAAATGGACACCCATTATGACGCTTTCGATGCCGAAGATGGTCTTCATCACGTCGAAGAGCTCCAGAAATTCGTCGAAGTATTCGCGATGAAGCATCTTGTCGCCCCAGTAACCCGGCTCCGACTCGGTGCAGTTGATGATCAGTTTAGGCTGCGGATTCTTCCACTTGAAGTACGTCGGAAATCCACCACCGCCAGCCCCCACGATACCGGCCTGACGCATGATCTCGACCGCATCCTCCCGACTCAACGCCTTTACTTCATCGAGGCTACGCTGCTTCAACTCGGCCAAAACTACCGCCCTCCTTGCACCATACAGCAAAAGTTTTAATGGTTACAATCCACGTGTAACTATTACATCCAGTATACCTTGTGCGTTTTTGTGTTGCTAGTGCCACCTGCCTCCATGCTATAATCTCAACACTATGAAACTGTCTCGAAGAGCCTCGAACATACTGCTGACAGCGGGCATTTTCGTTCTCTTCTCCTACATCACCCGCACACTAACTTGGTACGCAAACGACCTGCAATCCCAGCCCGGTTACCTGCCATACATACACCTGGTACTAATACTGGTGATGCTCGCAATCGGCGGCTACATTACTTATCTAGGCATCAAAGGCCGCCGGGCAACACGTCGCGGCATCTAGCAATCTAGTTATTCGGCCACAAAAAGCTGACAAGCTGAAGCCCGCTTCTAAGAAGGATCTTTGTAGGTTCCCTCGCGGATTTCGTCGGGGAGGTCGGCGGCTTCGTAGTTTGGGACGGCTTGGTGCAGGAGAGCGAGGGATTTTTGGGCTTCCTGGCTCTTTGCGTGGCTGGTCATGTCGTGGATGAGGTCGAAGAGGTCTTGTCCATTGGCGGTGGATTGGTCTACGGCGGAGATCTTGAAGACCATCTCGTGGTCGGTGTCGGCTCGTTGTTCGGTCGCGCCGAAAAGCTCTTCGCGGAGTTTCTCGCCGGGGCGTAATCCGGTGAATTTTATCCCCACGTTCGGGGCACCCATTATGTCGATCATCTTCCGGGCGAGTTCGGTTATGGCGACAGGGCGACCCATTTCCAGGACGTAGGTTCCGTAGCCTTCGGCCATCGCACCGGCTTGGAGGATCAGAGAGACGGCCTCCGGAATGGTCATGAAGTACCGGATCATATCCGGGTGGGTCACCGTGACCGGGCCACCCGCCTCTATCTGCTGGCGGAAGGTCGGAACGACCGAGCCTCGACTGCCGAGCACGTTGCCGAAACGAACCGAAGCGTAGACCGTTTCGGGGAAATCGGCGGCTAG
>JBGTDE010000031.1:0-3847 GCA_041748475.1 Rubrobacteraceae bacterium
GGACCCGGAGATCGACGGCACTGATTCGGAGACTTTCGTTGCCCTGGATTTCGAGCGCAAGCTGGTACTCGCGTGTGGTTCGGGCTACGCCGGGGAGATGAAGAAGAGCATCTTCACCGTGATGAACTTCGTCCTGCCGACTGAGCACGGCGTGTTGCCGATGCACTGTTCGGCCAACGCCTCCGCTGACGACGACTCGGAGATCGGAAAACACACCGCACTGTACTTTGGGCTCTCCGGGACGGGGAAGACCACGCTCTCGACGGACGACACTCGGCGTATTATTGGAGATGACGAGACTGGTTGGACGGACTCGGGCATCTTCAACTTCGAGGGTGGATGTTACGCAAAGACCATAGACCTGAGCGAGGAGAATGAACCCCAGATCTGGTCTGCTATCCGCTTCGGGTCAGTGCTCGAAAACGTAGCCGTGGACCGTAAGACCCGCGCCGAGGACTTTACCGACGACACCCTGACTGAGAACACCCGTGTCGCCTACCCCCTGGACTACATCGACGGAGCGGTACCATCCAGCACTGGAGACCATCCAAAAGCCCTGTTTTTCCTATCCGCCGACGCATTCGGAGTTCTTCCACCTATAAGCGTCCTGACCCCGGAGCAGGCGGCGTACTACTTTCTGTCTGGCTACACGGCCAAACTCGCTGGCACCGAAGCCGACATGACATCAGCCGTCGAAGCTACGTTCTCGACTTGTTTCGGAGCGCCGTTCCTGCCGTTATCGGCTACGACGTACTCCACGATGCTCTCCGAGCGCATCCGGGAGCACGGCACGCGCTGCTACCTCGTCAACACCGGCTGGTCCGGCGGACCTTACGGAACCGGCGAGCGCATAAGCCTCTCACACACCCGCGCCATGGTTCGAGCCGCCACCAACGGCGACCTCGATGGTGTCGAGACCAGCGAGCATCCCGTCTTTGGGCTTCACGTCCCCGCTGAAGTCCCAAACGTGCCATCCGAGATACTGGACCCGAAAAGCACCTGGAGCGACGCGGACGCCTACGACGAACAGGCCCAAGAGCTAGCTGGCCTCTTCCGTGAAAACTTCCAAAAATTTGAGTCCGAAGTTCAAGAAGAAGTGCTGAAAGCTGGGCCACAAGCCTAGCTATCAGATAGATCCGGGTTCTACGGGCCGTCGCCTCTCGGGATGGCGACCTTTCTCTTGTGTGGGGCGATATACAGTGATTTAGACAATATACTTGTTTAGACTATGTACGATTAGGAGATACTGTAGGTGATAGTCCCGATAGTGCGGGACTCGACCGCAGGAGGAACATGTATCTCCGCATAGACAAGTTGCAGGTAGACATACCGCGGCCTTCGGAGGCGGATCCGGCAGCTGCCAACACCGTCAATGAGTTGATGGGCGGCAAGTTCGGTGAGATGTCCACGTTGATGAACTACACGTACCAGTCGTTCAACATGCGTGGGAAGAGCAAGATCCGGCCTTACTACGACCTTATCGCTAACATCGCCGCTGAAGAGATGGGCCACATAGAGTTGGTCGCCAACACCGTCAACCTGCTCCTCGACAATACCTTCGAGGGTGGGGCGCCCGACGGAGCGCCTTTGGGCATGGCGAACTCCGCGCCCAATCCGGATCACTTCCTGAACATGGGCCTTGGGACTATCCCCGGCGGCGCGGGCGGCGCCAAGTGGAACGGCGACTACGTCTTCAACTCCGGCAACCTCAAGCTTGACCTGTTGCACAACCTGTTTCTGGAGTCCGGGGCTCGGATGGGTAAGATCCGGGTCTACGAGGCCGTTCAGAATGAGACCGCCCGTGAGATGGTCGGGTATCTGATCGTGCGCGGCGGCGTTCACCAGGAGGCTTACGCGAAGGCTCTCGGCGACCTCTGTGGCATAGACGCCACCAAGCTCCTGCCGATACCCGAGATAGACAATGCCAAGTTCCCGCACGCCAAAAAATTCATGGACAAGGGATACCATCGGTTGATGTATCGTTTCACTAAGGACGATTACAAGCAGATCGGCGAGATCTGGAACGGCCCTCAAGCTGAAACCGGCGAAGAGCGCGAAGTCGTGGACGAAATACCCGAGGGTGGCGAGGTTCCAGATCTCACACCCATCCCCGAGATGTTCGCCCCAACCATCAGCCCCGAGGAGATCGACGAGCTAGCCAAGAAACTCGGCTAGGAACGTATAGCAGATATCTAGAAGAGGACCGGCGCGAAGAACGAATTCGCGTCGGTCTTCGGCGTACACGGGCTTGCGTTGCGGAGCTTCAGCATCCAGTATCTTTAGAGATACGTATTAAAAGCGTGTAACCTGCTCTGCGACGGAGGTCATGACACTACAGAAACGAAATGCGGAGATAGAGATCCGGGAGGCCGGTATGCGGGTGACGCCGCAGCGCCGGGCCGTGTGGTCGGCCTTCGAGGATGTTCAGGGAAGCAGACATCTCACCGCCGACGAGGTCCACGAGCGGGCTCGGGCTCTGGTGCCGGAAGTCTCGCGGGCAACCGTCTACAACGTGCTCGCGGCATTCGTCGAGGCCGGGCTGTTGCGAGCGGTCGAAAGCCGAGGCGCGGTCCTCTACGATCCAAATACGGACCCCACGCACCATCACTTCCGCTGTCGAGTTTGCAATCAGCTACACGACGTTCACGTCGAAGGGGTGGAGAAACTCCAAGTTTTCAGTGGCGAATCCTTCGTCGTGGAGAACAAGACCGTGCTTTTGGGCGGCGTCTGCCCCGACTGTCATCGAAAAGGAATTCAGGTTTGATCATAGACCCCGATAACCTGGACTCGAAGAGCGTCTACAAGCTCCTCATTGGTGCCGTAGTACCCCGGCCCATAGCTTGGACTTCCACCATGAGCGCCGATGGCATCCCGAACCTCGCGCCCTTCAGCTTCTTTACCGTCGCCTCTCGCCAGCCGCCCACGCTCTGCATCAGCGTCGGCCCGCGTACCGACGAAGAGCCGGGCTCCAAGGATACCCTCGCCAACATAGAGGCGACTGGCGAGTTCGTCGTCAACATCGTCTCCGTCCCGCTCTCGAACGCCATGCACGAGTCCTCCGGCAACCACCCGCCCGAGGCCAACGAATTCGAGAAGGCCGGTCTGACCCCCGCCCCCTGCGAAGTAGTCAAGGCACCCAAGGTTGGCGAGGCCGGAGTCAGCATGGAGTGCGTTCTCGACCGCGTGCTGGAGATCGGTTCGGATCATCTCGTGCTTGGCCGCATGGTCCGCTTCCACATCCGAGACGAACTCTACACCGAGAATGGCCGCATAGACGTAGCCAAACTCCAGCCCCTCGGACGCCTGGCCGGAGACTACACAAAGATAGAGACCATCTTCGACCTGCCAGCCGAAGATCTCTAACGAGTAGCTTCGCGCATGCTGGGGTAAGTGTAATAGCTCGAAAACGAATAGAGAGAAGGTGTGTCTTATGTCGGACAAAAGCGTCAAAAAAGTAAGCTCGAAGACTTCACCTAAAGGCGAGATGGGTCAGAAGTATCTGGCGGATGGTAAGGTGGTCTCCATGAGGTTGTGGGATGGCGAAGAGCCGTCGGAGGCTAAACCGGAGATCTCGCGGGATTACGAGACGGTGGGATATGTGATCTCCGGCAGCGCGGAACTTCACCTGGAGGGACAGAAAATCCTCTTGGAGCCTGGTGATTCATGGCTAGTGCCGAAAGGCGCTTCGCATACCTACAACATTCTCGAAGCGTTTACCGCCGTCGAAGCGACGAGCCCGCCCGCAGAAGTCCACGGGCGCGACGAGGCGTAAATCTTTAGCTGTTCTCCTTCACGCGCTTGATGATGGTCTGGAGGAGTTTGTCGCCCTGGTCCCCATCGAAGATAG
>JBGTDE010000032.1:0-2688 GCA_041748475.1 Rubrobacteraceae bacterium
TTCCCCATCGAGAACTACGATGACCTCAACGTCGGCAATGTCACGAAAGCCATTGATTCGCTGAACGCCGAGCAGATTCGTCGGGTGCGCGAGTACGAGAAGAACAACAAGAACCGTGAGACCTTGATCGAGCAGTTCGACAGCAAGCTGAAGCCCGCCTCGTAACCGGGATTCTCAACTAGCAGTAAGAGGAGAAGGGCCGGGGTTTTGTCCCCGGCCCTTCTCCTCTTACGTTACATTTATTTGGGTTACTTCAAGAGATCCTTGAGGTGGCCCTTCTTCTCTTTCATCGTGCCTTTGTTCTGATCCGAGCGTCCTTCGGACTTTTTGTCCTTGTCGCCGCTCAAAGCACCGGAAGCCTCTTTTAGCCGACCCTTAGCTTTATCCATCGCGCCTTCATTGCGATCCTGCTTGCCGCCCTTGTCCTTGTCGCTCATCGTTCCTCCTGCTCTCCGCCTTTGATTGTATCGTTACATACCCCGAATGCCGAAAGTCAAACTTAAACAAAGGTTAAAAATCCCCTGTGCGCCGCCGCTAGTTTCAGTTAATATGTGCTTCGCTCATCGAAGCCCGGATGAGTCTCCGTGAGGGGGGACAATGAAATCCACGCTTCAAGAAAAGCCTCGCTCTGTCGATGCTCGCACCCCGAAGGGTGCCCCGGCGGGCGTCAATAATGCCGCGACGCTTGGAAGAGGTCGGTTAAGCCGACTCTCCGGGCTTGATGGTCTGCGGGCGCTCGCCGTTGCAGCGGTGCTCGTTTACCACGCCGACGCAACCTGGCTGCCGGGAGGATTTCTTGGAGTCGAAGTTTTCTTTGTGGTGAGTGGGTATCTGATCACGGCTTTGCTGCTCTCTGAGTGGCGTGAACGGGGCGGCATCGACATTCTGGCTTTCTGGGGGCGGCGAGCGCGAAGGCTTCTGCCGGCTGTCTTCCTGATGATTCTCGTGACGCTCGTGTTCGCGGTGCTATTCCTTCCAGGGGAGATAGCGGGGCTGCGCTGGGACGCGCTAGCGGCATTCGGATACGCGACCAACTGGTACATGGTCTTTGGGCAGGAGTCGTACTTCGAGGCCGTGGGCCGACCATCACTCCTCAAGCATCTCTGGTCGCTCGCAGTCGAGGAGCAGTTCTACCTGATCTGGCCGGTGCTGGCGACTGGTGCGCTGGCGGTTTTGGGGAGGCGGGGATTACTATTGTTGGCAGTCGCTGGAGCTGTGGGATCCACGGTGCTGATGGCAAGTCTGTACGTACCGGATGTGGATCCTTCGCGGTTGTACTACGGGACGGACACGCGGGCTACAGGGTTGCTCATTGGGGCCGCGTTAGCGTGTCTGTGGGTACCAGGCGGTGAGTCTAGTCCAGCGAGCGCCGCTGTGGAGCGGAGGCTTTCGAGGCGTGAGCGTCGGACAGGTAGGCTGGAGCGGAAGTGGGGTTGGATCACGCCGGTGCTTTTGGATATAGCTGGTGTCGCGGCGTTTGGCGGGCTGGTGTATCTCTGTTTCGCGGTAGACGAGTATCAGAGGTTCTTGTATGAGGGTGGGTTCGCGGTCGTGGGGGTTGCCACGGCGGTTTTGATCTCAGCCCTAATTCACCCCCGGACTCATACCAAGATCATGGATCTATGGCTCTTGCGCTGGATCGGGGTTCGCTCCTACGGCATCTACCTCTGGCACTGGCCGATCTACATGGTCACTCGCCCGGAGCTGGATGTCCCACTCGACGGCCCGAAACTTCTGGCGGTGCGCCTCGTCGCAACCCTCATAATCGCCGACCTCTCCTACCGACTGGTAGAGACTCCGATCCGGCACGGAGCCCTGGGCCGAAGATGGCGCACCTGGCGCTCCGCACCTCGCTACCGCCGTCGCCGCCTGAACGCCGGATGGACCACCGCCGCTGTCGCCCTAGTAGTCGTCTCATCCACCCTCGGTGCCGCCGTCGTCCGAGCCGAACAACCCGAAAATCCGGTCTATCTATCCAAGAAAGCCATCCATACAACCATGCCCCAAAACGAACCGGAACAGACCATCGAGAGAGAAGTCACAGATAACTCAAGCGACAAAAAGACGGAGGAAGAAGAACAGCCCAACAAGAAGAACGAGCCGGAGAAAGTAGTGGCATCTGCTGACGAAGCCGAAGATCCCGGCGGTCCCGTGGGTCGGGTTACGGCTGTTGGGGATTCGGTGATGTTAGGTGCGGCGAAACCGCTAAAGAAGAAGTTGGATAACCTGGAGGTCATGGATGCGGCTGTCGGCATGTACCCGATGGATGCCATCGAGGTATTGCGGTCGCGGAGCGCTTCCGGGGAGCTTGGGGACACGGTTATCGTTCACGTTGGGGCGAATGGGCCTTTCAGTGCCAAAGAGTTCGACGAGATGATGGAGATTCTGGGCGACCGTCGGGTGGTTTTCGTGAATATCAAGGTTCCTCGCACGTGGGAGACTCCCAATAACGAGGTGCTAGCCGAGGGGACTCGCGAGTATCCGAATGCTAGTCTCGTGGATTGGTATGGTGCTGGTGCCGCCCACCCGGAATATTTCTGGGACGATGGGATCCACCTTCGCCCCCGAGGAGCCACAGCTTACGCGAACCTCATCTCCAAGAGCCTCCGCTAGAGCGCGACAACCTAAAATCCATTAAGATACCGACGATAATCACACAGCAAGGGGAAGATATTTCTTGAACGTAGG
>JBGTDE010000033.1:0-4458 GCA_041748475.1 Rubrobacteraceae bacterium
CTTTCCGCGTTCGTAGAGGAGGCCAACGATGGGTTCGGCCAGGGCTACCATTCCTATCGAAGCTGGGACGGCTATGAAGGCCATCGTTCGGAGGCCGAAGGAAAGGGTGTCGCGGTAGCCGTCGGTATCGCCGGTGGCGTACTTCTCGGAGAGATCCGGAACCAGCGCCGTCGCGATGGAGACTATGAAGATGCCGTAGGGGAGCGAGAAGATGGTGAAGGCGTACCAGAGTTGGTCGACGCCGCTAAACGCACTCCCGAAGTAGTTGGCGGTGAATTGCACGCCAACGGATGCGGCTATAAAGACGAGCATGGGACCGGCGAGTCGGGCGGCGGATGCCAGAGCTGGGTGACCGCCGACGATCCTGGGCCGGTAACCGAGGCTCCACATCGCCGGGAGCAGGACCAAAGACATCACGGCCACTCCGAGCGTGGTTCCGCCCGCCAGCACGTAGATGGCGACAGAGGGTGAGGAGTCGGCGAGCAGGGCGTAGCCGCCGAACGAGGCTATGACGATAAAGTTGTTGAGGACCGGGGCGAAGGTTGGGAGGAAGAAGCGGCGGTGGGCGTTCAGGACACCCATAGCGACAGCGCCGAGACCATAAAACAGGATCTGCAACGCGAACACCCGGAACAACAGCACGGAGAGTTCCTCCGCCTGACGCGCATCCTCAGCGGTAAAAGTCTCTGTTACTCGGAAGTTCGTCGCTAGTCCAACCAGAGGCGCAGCGAAGACGATGCTCACGAGTGCTACGAAGGTCAGAACGGGGATAATAATGGTTAGCAGAGCGTTCGTGAGGCGACGGGCGTCGGGTTCGCCGTGCTGGCTCATGCGGTCTATAAGGATTGGGATAAAGATGGACGAGAGCAATCCGCCCATGAATAGCTCGTAGACCTGATTTGGGAGCGAGTTCGAGAACGTGTAGGCGTTTGAGACGACCACGCCGCTACCGAGCACCGCCGCCTGAACCATCGTGCGGACGTAGCCCGTTATCCGCGAGAGCGTCGTCGCCGCGGACATCGAGAGTATGGCCTTTAGCATCGCGGACATGCCGACGATGTTACACGCCACGACCCCAACGCGCCGGGATGTTTAATCCGGTCAGGTCGTGGTCGGGTTCTCGGATAGGCTTTCAGACTCGCTGCGGAAGTCTCGCTGTATCTGCTCCAGGCTGCGTCCTTTGGTCTCGGGCATCAGCAGGTACACGAAGACGAAAGCTCCGATGGAGATCAGACCGTACCCCCAAAACACGGCTGTCTCGCCGACTGCGTCTATGAGGGGGAGGAAAGTCAAGGAGACGACGAGGTTGGAGCTCCAGTGCAGGATCGTGCAAACACTCATCGCCGAGCCACGTACTTTGAGTGGGAACAACTCTGGAAGCACCACCCAGAGAACCACGCCGAAGCTCGCCGCGAACGACATGATGTACAACACCAAACCAGCGAAGGTGATGTACGAGACCACACCCTTCAAACCCGGCAGTAGATAGCCGAAGCCCAGGATCGCCAACGCCAACGCTATGCCAGTTAGACCCACGAGCAAGAGCGGTTTCCGTCCTACTCGATCTATGAGCAAGAGTGCTAGCAAAGTGAAGACGACGTTTACGATCCCCACGCCAAGCGTAGCCAGGATGGAGACACTCGCGTCGAGGCCGGTAGCTTCCATGATCGTCGGCGCGTAGTAGATGATGGTGTTGATGCCGACGAGTTGCTGAAGCATGGCGATACCAATGCCAACCACCAGCATCGGACGCACCCAAGGCTTGAGCAACTCTCCGGGTCCGGCCTCCTCCTGGCGTTCGGCTTCCTCTATATCGTCCATCTCGTCGTTTACTTCTTGTTCGCTGTCGCGGGCGCGTTGCAGTACGGCGCGGGCTTCGTCCCGGCGATCCTTGCTAACCAGCCAGCGGGGGCTATCCGGGAGGAAAAACATACCGGCGCCCAGGATCAGGGCCGGGACCGCTCCGAGCCCCAGCATCCAGCGCCACGCTTCAGCCTCGGCCAGCGCGTAGTTCACCAAGTACGCGACCACGATCCCTATTGTGATAGCGAGTTGGAAGAGTGCTGACAGCGTTCCCCGGATGTCGGGGGGTGCGATCTCGGCGATGTACGACGGTACCAGGACGGTCGAGGAGCCAACAGCCACTCCAAGCACTACGCGAGACCCGATCAGGAACCATACGTTAGGCGATAAGCCCGAACTGATCGCGCCGATTATAAAGACGGCGGCGGCCACGAGCGTCATTGTCCGCCTACCGTAGCGATCCGCCAGTGGGCCAGTCCCACCCGCGCCTACTATCGTTCCAACCAGGATCGCGCTGACCACCGCGCTTTGCAAGAATGAAGATAGCCCCAAATCCTCCCGGATGAAAAGCAATGCTCCGGAGATAATCCCCGTGTCGAACCCGAAAAGCAAACCTCCAAGCGCCGCTATCGCCGCAGCGATGTATACAAACCTGTTACGACCTGATGACGCTGACGACTGACTCATTTTGCTACGCTCCTTCCAAGTCCCTACAGGGCACACTTCCCATCACCTGCATACACTTTACTCCTTGTGAGATGCCGCGCAACAATTCGGGTGGTGATGCAACGAATGTGGAATACTTGCCTTGTGAAAGAGGGAGCCGGGCGGGAATCCCGGATGGAAAGGAAAGCATCATGAACTGCTACCCGATAAAGTTGACGTACCATGTTCGCGCATACGCTTTTGGGGAGCGTGGGATCCCGGACAGACTCGGAAAATCCGACGCGCCCGACGGCGTCGTTGCCGAAACCTGGGAGATCAGTGACTACAGGGAAACCCGAGGCACCGTAACGAACGGCGAATACAAGGACCAAACCCTCCACGACCTAACTGAACAGTTCCCGGATGAGCTTGTCGGCGAAGGCTGGAGTGGTCCACACTTCCCGCTGCTCGAAAAATTCCTCGACGCCGCCCATATGCTCCCGGTCCACTTGCACGCCGACGATGAGACCGCACAGCGCAAGCACGGCGAGCCTCACGGAAAGACCGAAGCCTGGCACATCCTCTGGGCCGCCGAAGACGCGACGATATTAGCGGGTGTGCGCGAGGAAGCTAGCCGCGAGGAGCTTTTCGAGGCGTTCAAGGCGCAGGATTACGACGCCGTGATGTTCCGGCATCCAATCAGGACGGGAGATACGATCTACGTCCCCGGTGGTATCTTGCACGCCTTCGGTCCCGAAGCCCTCGTCTTCGAAGTGCAGCAGACCTCCGACCTCGGTCAGTTCGTGATGCCCGAAGACCTCTACGGCAACCGCCTGGACGAACAAGAGTGGAACGCGAATATCGAGGCCACCCTGGACGAGTTGAAGACGGGCTACGAGCCTCACCCCAACTCTGGACTCTCTCTGGAAGCAGGGACCAACCACCGTTTGTTGTGCTGCGCCGGGCCGTACTTTGCGATGGAACGCTGGACTTTAAGAGAGACGCATCGGGAGCCCGCGCATCCGCAACGCTGCACGACGCTCACCAACGTCGAGGGAATAGTGGAGATCCATTACGAAGGTGGAGTGGAGCGGCTGGTTAGCGGTGAGTCCTGCGTTCTGCCGGCTGCGATAGGGGAAGTGGACATCGTGCCGGAGGACGAGGCAATTCTCGTGGTCTGTTACGTGCCGGATTTGGAGCGAGATGTGATCGGCCCATTACGCGAAGCTGGTCATTCCGATGATGAGATACGGAGTCTCGGGGAGGTTGGAGTGTGAGCGGCATAGTTGCGTTAGGCGAAGTGGTCTCAGATATCTACCGGGGAGAGGGTACGGTCTCGGACGAACTACCGTTTACGGCACGGCCTGGCGGCGCACCAGCCAACGTGGCGGTGGCCGCGGCGCGGCTAGGATCTCCGGCGGCGTTTATTGGCTCTGTGGGAGACGACCTGTTCGGAGACTTCATCCTGCGGGCTCTGGAAGCCGAGGGAGTGGACGTTGGTTCTGTGCGGCGGTGCGAAGCTCCAACTCGGACGTCGTTGGCTTTTGTGGAGATCGCCGACGACGGCGACCGCTCGTTCACCTTCTATCGCTCGAATCCGGCGGCCGACGAGTTGCTCGCGCCTGAAGACGTGACGCAGGAGACGCTGCGCGGAGCATCATTCGTAAATTTTGGGAGCATCCCCCTCATAAAAGAGCCTTCACGAGATGCCATCCGAACAGCAGCCACGCTCGCTCACGACCTCGGCGTTCCCGTAGCTTTCGACGTGAACCTTCGGGAGCATCTCTGGGAGGGTCTGGAGGCTGCGCGAAGTGCAGTGGATCCACTTCTGGATCTCTCCGCAATCGTCAAATTGGGAGATGAAGAACTCTCTCCCGTACTTGGAACGGACGATCCGCAAGATGCCGCCAAGCTTTTGCTCGACCGCGGCGTCGAACTCGTGCTCGTCAGCCTGGGAGCCAAAGGCGCGTTCTACGCCACAAATGAATTCTCCGGCGAAGTACCAGCTTT
>JBGTDE010000034.1:0-2381 GCA_041748475.1 Rubrobacteraceae bacterium
ACTTGATCCCAGCCCAACTGCAATTGTGGTTGCAGAAGCGTATAAGGCAACGGCGCGAGATCGTAGATACCACTAATACCAGTGACCCCCTTGACAATGTCTGCCGGAAGACCGTACTCTCCGGCCCAATCCGTCGATAGCAACATCATCGCGAGATGCGCCCCGGCGGAATGACCGGCGACGTATAGACGTTCCGGGTCGCCGCCAAAACTCGCGGCGTTCTTGTAAGTCCAAGCGACGGCTGCGCGGGTCTGGCGAACGATCTCATCCATAGTAACCGCCGGACAAAGCGCGTAGTTCGTAGCCACGACCGCCGCCCCGCGCTCGTGCGGTCCCCGCGCCACGAACCCGAACTCCCGACCCGTCCGCGACCGCCAATACCCACCATGAACGTACACCAGCACCGGAGCACCGTCGCCCGCTGGATACACATCCACGTGCTCCGCCAATGTCGGCCCGAAAGGAACGCCCAGGCGATGGTCGATCTCACCGCGCAGTTTCTCGCTCTCTTCCGCGTAGAATCGAGCATAAACTTCCACGTCTGGCACGGTTCGTGTCAGGTCGTACTGGGCGTCTAGTTCCTCTGTAGTGGCGAAATCCCGGTATAGCATCACCCTCGACCACTCAACAGTTTGCGCCACAATGGACGCTTCGGAGCCTCTTGGCGAGCTTGGGGGACGGAAGTTTCGCCAAGTTTTGGGAGTCCATGTTCCTGGCGGACGGCGTTGCGTCCGTGGACTACATGTGCGTTGAATTTCCAGTCCTCGCCGAGTTCAGCGGAGATTTGAGATTCGATCCGGCCCAAAGCCTCGCCGTGCAAGCCACCAACGATAGCCGCCTCGTACTTCACGCCGAATAACGCAACATCTCGATCCACTGTATCTCCATTTTGCTGTGGAATTCCCATAACCTCCTGAGTATGCTCCCAAATATTCTCACATATCTACATCCTCCCGACAACCAATTCCGGCATAATGAGCCCTGGCAAAAACTCGCAATGGGGAGCATTCGATGAAACTAGCCACGATCCAGTACAACGATTCCGAAGTAGCCGCCGTAATTCTCCAGGACGGTGCCTTGCCACTAGATTCGCTACCGGAGAAGTTCCCGACTCAACTTAGATCCCTGCTGAAGAGCGGTCGGATGGATGAGTTGAGACATACCATAGAGCATCTCGAAGACAGCCCATATGGAGTCATCCCGCTGTCGGAAGTCGAATACGCGCCGCCGTACAGAGACCCCTCGAAACTCTGGGGCATTGGTCTGAACTACGCCCGGCACGCCGGAGATCTGTCAGTGGATGCTCCCGTAGAAGAGCCTGCGAGCTTCATGAAACCCACCACGACTATCATCGGGCCGGGAGAGAATATAAGGCTCCCGGAGCAGTCGAACCGGGTGACGGGGGAGGCGGAGCTTGGCGTGGTCATCGGTCGGGAGGCGAAGAACGTCTCCGAGGATGAGGCGTTGGCGATGATCGCCGGTTTCGTATGCGTGTTGGACATGACCGCCGAGGACATCCTGATGCGAAACCCTCGCTACCTCACCCGGTCAAAGAGCTTCGATACGTTCTTCAGTTTCGGGCCGCACCTCATCACACCGGACGAGGTGGAAAGTCTCGCGGATCTCGAAGTGTCGACCGTTCTTAACGACGAAGTCCATAGGTCCGACAGAGTATCCGGCATGATCTTCAGCCCAGAGCAACTCGTCGCGTTTCATTCCAGAGTAATGACCCTCCTTCCAGGAGACATCATCTCCACCGGAACGCCGGGCGCGGTTCCACTAAAGCCCGGAGACATTTTGGAATGCCGAATAAATAGCGGTTTACAGAGCTTCGAGCCGCTGGTGAACCCGGTAGCGGAGTAAGAGAGATGAGCTTGGAGATTTAATCGTCCGGATGGAGCTTCTATAAGTTGCAAAGTGGGCTACGGCGCAGAGCATCCGGGCCTCTCAGAACCCTCGTCCGCCCATCGTATCCGTCGAAGGCGTGGGAGGAAACGCAGCTGGAGATGCCACCATTGTGGATGTCCTCGCAACCTACGAGGATGGGACCGAGGAGAAACTTTCCGGGATCACGATCGTGGCGGATACTGTTAATGAGCCTTACGGTATAAAACGGGGATTGTCGGAGAGTGACGTGGAGTATTTGCGTGGACTTCTGGAGGGTTCTTAGAACGGTAACCCTTCGTGATAATATCGGGCGGTGAACGCTGATTTTCTAACTTCGAGTCCCCGTAAGCATGGCCGATAATGGAAGATGCGAGGCTGAATTTTCGACCGATTCTTCTCGCGATAGCCGTCGCCACGGCGGGGGTTATGCCGGCATTCTTGATCGGGGGTCTCTCCGTTCAGGTGCGGGGGGAACTTCGTTTTAGCGAGGCGTC
>JBGTDE010000035.1:0-3322 GCA_041748475.1 Rubrobacteraceae bacterium
TAATGTGCTCCGGATCTTCTGTCCTTCCTCCACTGAGAAGAACTTGGCGATTGGTCCTCCTAGAGCTCCATCTTCGAACCTCAGCCACGCCAGGCCACGGGCGCCGCCGGTCGCGGCGATGGCCGTCAACTCATCGATCTCGCGCCGCGATAGCTTGTCTAGTCCCGTCGCTGCGATGCCGCGCACGGAACCGCCCCTCTCAACCGCCGAACGAAACACTTTGAAATCCGAGGCGCGAGCTATTTCCGAGATGTCTTTTAGTTCCAGTCCAAAGCGCAAGTCCGGCTTGTCGGTTCCGAAACGGTCCATCGCCTCGGCGAAAGTGAGGCGCGGGAAAGGTTTTGTCTGGATCTTCTTGTCGGTGTGAGTCTCGACTATCTCCGTGAATAGACTCTCCGTGAGGTTGAGTACCTCTTCCTGGGTGGTGTAGCTCATCTCTACGTCGAGTTGCGTGTGCTCGGGCTGACGGTCCCCACGTCCGTCCTCGTCGCGGAGCGCCCGTGCGATCTGGAAGTACCTCTCGAACCCGGAGACCATGAGTAGCTGCTTGAACTGCTGTGGCGACTGAGGCAGCGCGTAGAACTGCCCCGGAAACAATCGGCTCGGCACGAGATAGTCTCGGGCGCCCTCCGGGCTCGAAGCCGTCAGGAGCGGGGTCTCAATCTCCAGAAAATCCATTTCGGAGAGGTAGTCGCGCATGTGCTTGACCACCTTGTGCCGAAAGACGATGTTCTCCTTCATGCGCGCGCGTCGCAGGTCCAGGTAACGATACTTCAGGCGCAGGATCTCTTCGACCGGACGTTCGCGGTCGATCTCGAACGGTGGGGTATCGGAGGTGTTCAGTACTTCGATGCTGGTGGCTCGGACTTCGATGCCGCCGGTTGGAAGATCTGGATTCTCGTTGCCCTCGGGTCTCAAGGCGACTTCGCCTTTTATAGAGATGGACCATTCCGGGCGAAGTCTTTCCGCGTTGGCGAAAACTTCCGAGTCATCGGGATCGAAGGTCACTTGAGTGATCCCCCAACGATCTCTGAGGTCTATAAAGATCAAACCCCCGTGATCGCGTCGTCTACCGACCCATCCTGCCAGCCGCACCTGATTGCCAGCATCTTCGGTGCGCAAGGCTCCGGCGTTGTGGGTCCGGTAAGGGTTGCCGTCAAAAACGCCGCCTGACTCGTACGATGACATAAAAAGCTCCTCTCTTGGGGGTTTCGTGCCGCCGACCGAACGCCGAACGACACCGATATATGGTAGAGCAAAGACTGTCCTGCGGTACATTTTCCACATTTGAACAGCAAATTGCACGGTTTTCATCACTATGGTAACGTGAATCCTGATTAAAGCGCGGATTGCGCGGCCTTCAAACAGGTTATTCGATGCGGTTCGAGGAGCTATTCATCCGAAACATTGCGGCGATAGGTAGAGCCGGTAGAGAGACTCGACTGACGATTGTTTTGTTGATCCTCGGGGCAGTTTTCATTGGAGGGTGCGGTGGAGGCGAGGAGACTGCGGCCACAACCGTGGCAACGACCACAGAGACTACGGCTGCGGCGGCTGGGGGGACGACGGTTGGTTCCGGGCAGGCGGAGACCGTGCGGGACGTGGCGTTCACGCTCAACACCGACCAGCCCGTTCCGCCGGATTTCAGGGCAGCTTATGAGCGGAACGCTTTGATTGTCGTTCAGTTCTACAAGACGGGGCAGGATCCTTTCTACCCCCAGGGCTTGGAGATCGACGAGGTAGTCAACAAGTCGGTCAATTCTCTATCCTCAGACTATCCTACCGTCGAGTTTTTCGAGTACGAGATCACAAACCCCGGAGACATCTCGGCCGCCTCGCTAGGCAACTCCCAGACTGAAGGAACCACCGCAGGAGAGGGCGACTCCGGCGATACTGATGCGCCACCACCTCTGGCAGCCGGCGAATACGGTACGCTTCCGGCGCAACTTGGTGTCGGATACACGCCATTTTTTGCGACTCTTACGCCTTCGGGCGACGGTTACATCATCGAGAATTTGTTCCAGGGTTACATCCCGCGTCCGGTTGTAAGTCAGGCTCTCTTCGATCTAGCTGCCGATGGTGGTGTGGAGGGCAATACGAGCGATGTAGACGTGGTCATTGACCAGTTCGAATTGACTGAGGACGGCAAGAGCCTCGAATACGTCGACATTAGAAACAGAGGCAAGGACCAAGTGAACCTACAGGGCTTCACCTTCCGGATTCTCGACCCGGAGACGGGGGACGTTGACTCCTCCGGCGGCGAGGCCTCGATCAACGATAAGGTCGCGATCAAGCCAAAACGCAGCGGCTCTGTCGGGCGTGACGACAAAGTCGTGGACTCGGATGGTAAAGCGGTCGATGGAACATTCGAGGTTCCCGAGGGCGGACTGAACCTGGCCCCCGGAGACCAACTCGCTCTTCTGGATTCAGGCGGCTCAATAGCCTTTACAATCACCATATAGAACTCTAACCAAACAGTGCAATACGAAAAATGGATAGTCTTGATGTGTCGAATTTGCTTGATCGGCTAGCCGGTTCGAAATAGGATTATACTTCTTTGCGTTGCCGCAAAGACCTCTGGTGTCTGGGCTGTAATCCCAGGATTCTCGGGTAAACTCAATCCATGTCGAACACGACCGTATACCTGGACAACGCCGCAACAACCCCGCTGGATGAGAGGGTTCTCGAAACCATGCTCCCGCTGCTGAGGGCTGGTTCTGGAAATCCTTCGTCCCTGCACGTTTTCGGAGTAGCCGCGAGTGAGGCGGTAGAGGAGGCTCGGGTTTCGGTGGCGAAGTTTCTAGGGGCATCGCCCGCTGAGATCTACTTTACTTCCGGCGGCACTGAGTCCGATGCCCTGGCAGTGTTCGGGCTCGCCAGAGCCAACAAAGAGAAACGACACATCGTCATCTCCTCCGTGGAACACGCCGCTGTCTACGAAGCTGCATCACGTCTAGAGTCCGAGGGGTACGAAGTCAGCCGCGTGCCGGTCGACGAACATGGTCTCGTCGACCCAGGAGAATTCGAGGCCGCATTGCGACCGGACACGGCCCTTGCTGCCGTGGTCTGGGCCAATAACGAGATCGGAACCGTCCAGCCTATAGCGGAGCTGTCTTCCATCTGCGCCGAGCAAGGAATACCGTTCCATTCCGATGCTGTGCAGGCCGCTGGGAGGTCTTCGCTGAAAGTTGACGAAGTTCCGGTGTCGACGTTAGCTCTCTCGTCCCACAAACTGTATGGGCCACAGGGAGTGGGGGCTCTGTACGTGCGGGATGGCGTGCGGGTCTCGCCGTTGCAGGTTGGCGGCGGTCAGGAGAGCGGT
>JBGTDE010000036.1:0-2184 GCA_041748475.1 Rubrobacteraceae bacterium
AGTATCGCGAAACCGACCCAGACCCCGAGTATTATCGCGACCCCGCCGAGTCGGGGCGTGGGAACCTCATGCGAGCTTCGAAGGTTCGGCACGTCGAGTAGGTTGCGGTTCACGGCGTACTTGACCAGAACGGGTACTAGAGACCCGGCCACCAGAAAAGACATCCCCGCCGCTATGAGGAGGGCGCTCAAAGATCTACGTCCCGTATCCCGTAGTATCCCCCAACGCTACGCCGATCTGTCGCGCTTGGATCCGGCCCCTACCATCCCTATCTCGCGCAGCCGCGCTACTTCGAGGGCTATGCCATCCCCAAAAGACCGTGGCTCGTAACCCAGGTCTTCACGGGATCCATCGTAAGGATACGCTTTGTCTTCCCTTAGACGCAACACCTGCTCGGACTTTACGGGAAGTGGCAACCGCATGATCTCAGCAGCTTGCAAAAAACGCCTGACGGGTTCCAAGGGAAGACGCACGATGCGTGGTGTCTTGCCCAGAGTCTCGGCGGCGGTTTTCACGAGTTGGAGATAACTCAGTGCATGAGCGCCCGGCAGATCATAGCTCTTGCCTATCGCTACCGGTCGCTCGAAAGCCGCTAGAACTCCTGCGGCGAGATCTTTGTAGTAGACCGGCTGCCAGAGGTTCTCCCCGGACCCGAAGACCGGAAAGACCGGCCAGCGATCCAGGAACCGGAGAAGATGGTGGATGTTGTGGTCCAATTCCGAGCCGTAGATCATGCTCGGTCGCACGATAGTCCAGTCCAAGCCACTCTCGCGGACCAGCGTCTCCATGCTCCTCCGGGGACCGGAGCGATGCTCAAAGGACGAATGAGCACTCGTACTGCTGACGATCACCAGCCGATTCACACCAGCCCGTTTCATCGCCGGTATCACCTGCGGCGAGTACTGTATCCCGGCGACGTGAATGAAAGCGTCCACGCCCTGCAAGGCCCGCACAAGGGAATCCTCGTCCCCCGCGTCGCCTTGAGCCAGCTCGACCTCCCCCAATCGTTCCACCCGACTGGTGGGACGGACAAGACACCGAACATCGTGGCTTCCGGCAGCTCTCAGCAGGTTCAGAATCTCCAGCCCGAGCATACCCGTCCCACCGGAGAGCAGTACCTTAGACATTGTCCAGCAAGGGTCGCCGACCGACGTTGCCCATTATGTAGCGGACGACCTTATCCGAAACGTTGGGGTCGATGTACCCTTCGGGCATCTTCCAGTCGAAGCCGGTGCTAGTCACCAGTTCCACCGCCAGGACTATGCGGTTTGGATCGCAGCCAGACAGCACGTTGCTTCCGCACTCTACTGTTTCGGGGCGTTCGGTAGTGTCGCGAAGGGTTACCGCCGGGACGCGAAAGATGCAGCACTCCTCCTGTACGGTCCCGCTGTCGGTCAGCACGCAGAACGCGCTCTTCTCCAACTTCACAAAGTCGAAAAGGTCGAATGGAGCGCAGAGCTGAATCCTGGGGTCCAACTCCAGGATTGAAGACTCCAAACGCTGGCGGGTTCGAGGATGAACGCTCCAGACAACCGGAAGGTCGTGGTGTTTGGCTAACTGGTTTAGGGCGGATACGATCCCAGAGAGCCTCTCCGGCACGTCCACGTTTTCGGCCCGATGAGCGGTCACGAGAAAGTATTTGCCGTCTTCGAGATCCAGGCGATCCAGGACTTCGCTCTCCTCTATCTGAGGTTTGTAGTGTTCGAGGACTTCGAAGATTGGGTTCCCGGAGACGAAGATGCTCTCTTTGTCCATTCCTTCGTTCGTAAGGTTCTGGCGACTATTCTCTACGTAAGGCAGGAGCCAGGATGAGGTGTGGTCTATTATCTTCCGGTTCCGTTCCTCTGGCACGCGGGGATCGAAGCAGCGGTTTCCAGCCTCCATGTGGAAGACTGGCACACCGGCTCTCTCCGCCGCTATCGTGGAGAGCCCGCTGTAGGTATCTCCGAGGATCAGGCAGGCATCGGGCTCGACCTCGGAGATCCACTTCTCGGCACCCTCCAGGATCTTCCCAACCTGACGAAAGAGTGTCTCGGACCTCGAATCCAGATATGCGTCGGGCTTACGGATCTTCATGTTCTCGAAGAAGACCGAGTCGAGTTCCGGCGCGTAGTTCTGCCCCGTATGCAGGAGAGTGTGATCGGTCAGCCGATCCAGCTTATCTATGATGAGGCTGAGACGAAT